>JBFMGF010000057.1:0-22003 GCA_040752675.1 Acidobacteriota bacterium | reverse complement strand
GTAAGCGCCGGAGTCTCCTTCATCGGCATTGCAGACGACATATCTCTCATCACCCTTTGCCGCGCGACAGTAGAACCATTTACGGCCGGTCGGGAAACCGGCGCCGCCGCGACCACGCAGGCCGGAATCACTAATCTCCTGGATGACCTGTTCCGGCTGAAACTGGGTCAGGACTTTGTGCAGAGCGAAATAACCGCCTCGAGCTATATACTCTTCGATAGAGTCCGGATTGATGAAGCCGCAATTCCGCAAAGCGATCTTCATCTGTTTGAAGTAGAAAGGAATTTCGTTCAGGGAGGGGGCCCAGTTGCTCGGACACCCGCCGCAGGACATCTTCCGGCAAATAGTAAAATTCGTCCTGGATGTCCTGCAGAACACCTATCAGCATTCCCTTTTTGTTCTTATGGCGGTCGATAATGACGTCCACCCGGCTAAGTTCCATGGAAATCTCCTCTTTCTATCCCTTGTGAGGAATAGCCGGTTGAGAGGATGCATGCGGCGCAGTCCAGAGTGGGAAAGGTTTTGTCCAGATCAGCCATGTGCCCGCCTATGGAAGGTTCTCGCTCGACGAGATAGACCTTGCGGCCCGCGCTGGCAATCTTCAAGGCAGCGTCGATCCCCGTGATGCCGCCTCCGACGACGAGGGCGTTCGAATTGACCGGCACCGTCCGCACCTGCAGAGGCACCTGGTAGAAGACTCGTTTCACGGCGGCGGAAAGGATCCGTTTTGCCTTCTCCGTGGCGGAATAGCCATCGCTCGTGACCCAGGAGCAATGCTCGCGGATGCGGCATTATTGTCTTTTTTATCCTCGGCTACCAGCCGAGACCGCTTTTATTGAGAGTCGAAAATTTCTATTGCTAAGGATTGCCTAGGACAGTTCGTCAGGTTCTCTGAATATGATCTCGTACTTCTTCAGAAGCCTCTGCAAGGTCCGGCGGTTCACTCCGCAGAACCTGGCCGTTCTGCTGATGTTCCATTCGTTCTCCGTCAGGACACTTATGAGATACTCCCTTTCAAAGCTGCTGAGCAGCTTTTGCCTGGCCTCTTTGAGGGGGCTGCTGAAGTCGGCGCTGATCCCTCTTCTCCGTCCGTTGATGTTTGCTGGCAGGTCGTCCGGCGTGATCCATTCACCCCTGGCAGGAGCAACGGTGCTCTCGATGACGCCGTAAACTTCTTGCATACATGGGCTGGTCCCGACGATCTGGTCAAAACCTACCGGATACTTTGGTGGCGGAAAGCTCTCTTCCGGAACCATAGCACAGCTCTTCTTCACATCAAGAGACCGTTTGACGACGTCCAGAAGCCTATCGTAGGAGAAGGGCTTCTCCAGGAAATCGAAGGCTCCTATCTTCATCGCTTCCACGGCGGTCTCTACGGTGCCGTAAGCCGTGATCATCACGAAAACGCTCTGCGGCGAGACTTGCCTGCATCTTCTAAGAATCTCTAACCCATCGATGTCAGGGAGCTTTAGGTCGCACAGGTCTCTGCACCGGGACATGTGCCTGAAGATTTCCTTCCTGGACCTGGAGCATCTTGGTCATCAATTCCTTCAGGGGAGCACTCACCATCTTTGATAAGACCAACGCAGTGACAAGGCTGATCAGAAAAAAAATTGCGATCGCCGTGCCTAACTGGATCCGGCGATGAACGGCTATGGCATTTTCCATCCGACTCAGCGGAAGCTGGACGGAGAGATAGCCGAGAACTCTTGTTCGAGAGTCATGGCAATTCCAGCAGGATCTCTCGTTCTGGATGGGAACGAGCGTGGCCATGTTCCTGTGACTGCTCGACTCGACGGTGAAGAGTCTGGCGTGCGATCTGAGAAGATCGTCCTGATAGGCTTTCTAGCCCTTCTTTTTCTTTCTTGCATCTACGACGATGATGCCATCGCGGTTCAGGACCCATAACTCATCAATATCCTCCAGGGTAGCAACCTTCGACAGAGTTTCCTGAAGCTCTTTTCACTGGGCCTGTATCATGGCATCCGTCACGCTTTTCAAGACCACGTGAGAGATGAGGTTTAGTTCTTCCCGATACAGCTCTAGAAGTTGCTTTTTGCTTTTTTCGCTGGTGTAGTAAGTGGAGGCCCCGAGGATGACCAGCAGACATGCCCCGATGATGATTACCCTTCCGCCAAGGCTCTGTAACGGCTTAAAGAAAAGGCGGCGGATGTCCATAAAATACCTGGGCGGAAGGCCATTAACATCTCTGGGTTTCTAATCTGGCATCATCAGCCTGAATATTGTCTGTCCTTACTGTTGCTGCTTACCTGCCAGAGTATCGATTCTTCTCTTTGTATTAACATTATTATAATAAAAGGCCGCCGAGAATCAAAACAAATATTGACTCAACAGATCTATTTCCTTGATTTTCTGATGCCTCGCCATTAAATTTGATAAAGGAAAACGGAGCAGAAAACCTTCGCTACAGTCGTGAAGAACATATGATACAGGACATCAAAGAAAAACTTCCACTCGATGCAAAGCTTCTCTCCGAGGCCGTCATCGAATTCAACATCCTTGCCAGGAATGTAAGCATCTATCCCGAAGGGCATCCGGCGATCGAGAAGAGCATAGATAAGGTCTGTTCCTTTCTCACCAAACTCTTCGAGATAAGAAGCAGCATCACTCTGGCCATCGCGAAAGATACACTCATCGTGGATCAACAGTATCTGGACAGGAAGAACCCGGTCTATCAGGAGTTCGCCCTGGCTCTTTACAGCATGGGGATCGCTGCCGTCACTTTCCATTCCAATGCCACCAAGGAGGAGATCATCAATTTCCACAGGGCCATTACTACCAAGAAGGAGGATTTGGAAGCATCCGGCGGTATACTCAAAGTCCTCGAAGATAAAAAGGTTGATAACATAAAAGTCTCACTTATCGACTACTCGGCGTTCCACGCCATTGAGGGGATACCCGGGTCGGAGCCGGAAGCGAAACAGAAGGAGAACATCTGGGAAACCTTCATCTACGGTCTTATTGAAGGACGGTTGGTCGAAGGTGATTCGGAAACCCCCCGTCTCGATGAAATTCCCCCGGAAACGCTCGCCGCCTTTATCAACAAGACGATGCCGGATGCTTCCAAAGAAGAGACATACGATAAGGTCATCACATCCTATCTGAGAGAGACGTCGGATGCAAGAAGGACCCGCGGAGAATCCTTCACCCGCTTCCTGAAGTTCATAGATGGGCTTAAACCGAGCCTGAAGAAACAGTTCATGTCGGGGACATTTAACTATCTCTCTCTGGATAAATCGGCGGCCGAAGATATCCTCAAACAGCTGTCTACGGAGAACCTGCTCGCTATACTCCAGCAGATCAACGAACAGGATGCCTTTATTCCTCCACCTCTGAAGAGCCTTCTGGGAAAATTTTCGAAGCTGAAAGGGATTGATTTCTCGATGGGTTCCGGCGGCAACATGGATCTGGGCTACAGCGATATCGTCGATGATATCCAAGTTGACCTGGAATCGTTCCGGCTATTCGCCGAGGATGGAAATAAATCTTATGTCTCCCAGGATTACCAGAAGGAAATCGACGCGATCATCTCCATCGATTTCCCCCAGCTGGAGCAGTCCAAGTTCCGGGAGATGGAGAGATGCTTCGAGGAAAGGTTTCTGGATGATTATTCCCTTGACGTTATCATAGAAATCTTGAAAAGCAACATCCTCACGAAAGAGGATTTCCTTACCTTCACGGGCAGGCTCGCGAGCCTGGCGGAGCGTTTCCTCGAGAACGGTCAGTATCAGGAGATCATTAAGATTCTGAACGCCGTCAGGAGCATTTCTCTGGAAGGCTCGCACATGGAAATCGCCGCCGAAGCCTTCCATAAGTTCAACGGCCGTTCTTTCATGGAAAAGATCGTGACATCATTCCGTCTTACGGGGAGAAGATACCAGGATGCTGCCATCGAACTATGCCTTGCTCTGGACGAGAGTATCGTCGCGCCTCTCATCGATGCTCTCATTGAGGAGATCAATCAGACGAGCAGAAAATTCCTTATGAGGCTCCTGGCCAAGATGGGGAAAACCGTGGTCCAGGAGGCAAAGAGAAGGCTGGAGGACAACCGGTGGTACGTCACGCGCAACATGATCGTCCTTCTGAGGGAATGCATGGCCAGAGAAGAAGCTGATGTCATCAGGGGATTCTGCACCCATAAGAACGTAAAGATTGCCTTTGAGGCTCTTCGGACCCTTCTCCATTTCGAGGACCCCACTGCGTTCCGATATCTAGAACATCATCTGAAGTCCGAGAATCTTTTCATCAGGGAACGGGCGACCGTTCTGGCAGGTGCTTACAGGATCAAGGAGGCTGTTCCTCTTCTCATCGATATGCTGAAGAAGAAAGAAGTCTATGAAGTAGGACTCCGCCATAAGATCTCCGTTGTTAAAGCGCTCAGCGCCATAGGCGACCCGGCGTCCATGGATGCTCTGATCGATCTTTTCAATATGAAGAGCCTGTTCTATAAAGCCACTCTCGATGAGCTGAAGACGGAGATCATCAAGAGCCTTTCGGGATACCCGCCTGAAGAAGCGAGGCGCTTGATCGAAATAGGACTACGGTCAAAGAACAAGCAGATCAAGAATCTGTGCGAAAAAATGCTGGAGCATTAGGAGGGGAGACGATGGAAGTAAATTTGAAAAAAGCCGTCACCGAGTTGATATACAACATGACGGTTGCCATAACGGACAGTTCCCTTTACTCAGAAACCCATCCCATGGTGATCCAGAGAGCAGAGAAATGCGTCTCAATCCTTAACGAACTCTTCGAGACGCGCACTTCTTTTAGCATAATGATACTGCAGGACGAGATAGTCATGGACAGACAGCTCCTCCCCGACAAGGGGATCTACGCCAAGAACTTCATCAAGAAGATGAATAGAAAGGGAGTCGAGAACATAACCTTTTCAAGCGGTGTCACCTCCGGGGAGCTTCTCTCTTTCATCGCGCAGCTTGCCAAGCCCGGGAAGACGCTGACAACCTCGTTCAAACATATCATGACGGGGAAAGTGGAAGTCCGCATCAAGCCTCTGATGAAATCAGAAATTCTGGAAGAGATCGAAGAGGAACACGGGAGGGTGTATACCAAAGAAGAGATAGAGAGGCTCAGGGAAGCATATCAGGATGCCAGTCGCTTCAAGAAACTTGATATCATTGGATTAGAAGATATGGTTGTCAACTTCATCGCAGTTTACAAGAGGGAAGCCAATATCCTGAGTCTTCTCCCAAAGGTTAAGACTTACAGCGAATACACTTACACTCATGCTACCAACGTTTCCATCATCAGCATGTTTCAGGCTGAATCGCTCGGCTTCAGCGGAACCATCCTCCATCAGATTGGAATATCGGCTCTCCTCCATGATGTGGGAAAGATGTTTATCCCGACGGAGATACTGGAAAAGGAAGAAACCCTCACGATCGAGGAATGGGAGGAGATGAAGCGCCACACTCTCTATGGCGCGAAATATCTCGCGTCTCTGAAGAATGTCCCCAAGCTCTCGATCATCGCGGCTCTGGAACATCACAGAAAATACGACGGAAGTGGCTATCCTGACCTCTGCTACAGAAGAAACGGGCAGCATCTCTGCAGCCAGATAATCTCCATTTCGGATTTCTTCGATGCTCTGAGAACCGAGCGCCCATACCGAAAACCCCTGGATACCGCCCACATCCTGGGGCTACTTCGTCACAATGCGGGAAAGGAGTTCAATCCGCTCCTCGCCAGAAACTTCATTAGCCTGATGAAGAACTATGTGATTCCCCAAGCACCGCATATAACCGATCCTCTTTTGGTAGGATAAGTTCTGAAAATTTCTAATAATTCCTTATCCCTTGCGATAGCTGCATGTCGATGGGATTAAGCCTAAGCAACCACAAGCTTATCTGGTTGAATCGCTGCCCCGAGGCGGGAATCTGTGGATCAGAGGGCTGCTGGCTACGGGGAGAATGCCTTTATCCTTGTTTTCTCCCAGAGTGAAGGAGAGAAAAGAATATTTGCCGTAATGGGGAAGCTTTCTTCCAGATGTCTTCACAGGATCTGGATTGAAACCGGCAAAGATGGCGATCGTCTTGCTGCTGTTCCATGGGTTCTTCACAGTAAAGAGGACGGATGAATCCCTCCCGTAGGTTCTGCCGTTGAGCGTGAAGGAATCCCTCAAAAGTGAGAATGTCTCCGGAAAGGCGCCGATGACATCCTTGAACTTCTTCACGTTTGATGCGTTGCCAAGGATCAGGATAGAATTTCTGCGAAGGTCATCATCGGTCAAGTCTTCGAGTTTGACTATCCTCGCTTCTCCTGTTCTGGAGAGACTGCCAGCAATTTCGGCGTAGGCTGCCTGCAGTGATTGATCCTCATCGTGCAAAATCACGATGAGATGCCCCCGATCTCCAAGAACACCACTCAAAATGGGCGGGATCTCCTCGGGATGCAGTTTTCTGAAGACTTCCTGATGTGGATCCACGCTTAAGGAAAGAGGAAGGGATCCCACAAGCACTTCATAATGCGTCCGGACAGAACCGTAGTCCGCCCCGATTTCGGCTTGAACCGTGCCAGGGATTGCAGGATTCAGGCTTCCTGCACTCACCGGCCCATCTTCCGTTTGGATCTCATAAGGAATGGATAGATAGCAATTCGGCTCCTGGATAATATCGAATGCAACATGATATCCGTCCTCTTTCATTCGATATGAGGGGTTCTCAAGCCTCAGGATCGGAGCTCCGCTCTTCTCAACCCATAACTTGAAGAACCAGCCCAGATCCTTGCCGCTCTTTTCCTCGAAGACATCCCTTATGTCCTTCCAAGAGGCGTATCTCCATGCGCTCTTGCAATAAAACTCTTTCAACGTATCATAGAACAGGTTAGATCCCACTAACTTTCTCAGCATGTGAAAGATCATGAGGCTCTTACCGTACCCTATGGCTCTCGTTGCAGGAGTGGTTCGTTGGTGGAAATATGTGAGCGGAAAATCTTCTCCTGACTGTGCAACGTAGTTCGTATAATCGCGGCAGATTTCCCGCCTGTACTGTTCTGCCTCTTTCTCCGATTCTAACTCCTTATAATGATAATCGGCGAGATAGGTCGTCAATCCCTCACACCAGTTCCCCGTTTCATAATCGACGAATACGGAGTTCCCCCACCAATTGTGGGCAACTTCGTGCCCGAGCGACGTCGAAACGATGAAGGGAAGCCTGATGACTTCCCTTCCCAGGAGTGTGAAGGAGGGCATGCCATATCCCGTGGAGAAGAAGTTCTCGACGACGGCAAATTTTTTGTAAGGATATTTCCCTATCATTTCTTCGTACATCTTCAGGTATCTCTTTACGGCTGTGATGTACTGCTCGGAGAGTCCCTGCTCTTCCGGAAAGAAGTATGTTGAGACTTCTATTTCTTCGTATCGAGATTTCGTGATGACATACTTCCCAGCAACAAGATGAAGCGCTTCCGTTGGATATGGAACGTCCCATATTATCGTAGCACACTCCCCATCTACACTCCTTCCTGCAAAATCTCCCTCCGAAATGACTTCATAGGAAGAAGGGAGCGTTACTTCCATGCGAAATGTTGATAGAGCTCTGGGCCTGGTCGGATACCAGTGAGAGGCTTCTGAAAGGTAGACCCCTTCCTCACCAATGATTCCGGTGGTCTGATCCGCTACCTTCTGTCTTGAAAACTCAGTCGTCCCGGGAGGGTCATAAAGTTTCCCCTCATAGGAGATCGTTATGGTAATTTGTTTCTTGCCATAGGCAACTCTCCTGGGAACGTTAATAGTAAGGAGCGAGGCGTTTTCATAACCCTCTTCGATGTCATCGGTTATGGAAGAATAGAATTCGGAAAGATCGTAATCTTTGGAAAGATAGAACTTCAGTTTTTGCGAAGATGAATCACAGAAAACGGAATGAACCCTGAATGAAGAGTTCAGGAATAGATCCAGACGGTCCTGGCCGGGCAAGACCGTAAGTGTATCCGTTACGTTCAGAAGATGTTTTTCTATATCGAGCTGGACCAGCAGATGATGCGAGATGATTTTCCAGGCTTCGGAAGTTTCCGACACTTTCGGTAAAACCTCTGCCTGGAGGCTGTCCCTTTGCTGTAGCATGAGACTACAACTTGCCAGAAAAGTGATAGTGAAAAATCTCAACGCATGTTTCTTTAGTTTCATAGCCTTCCTATTTCGTGAATAAGAGTCTCTATCTTTTTTCGCGGATCTCTTTGCACGAAGCCTCATGGAATATCTCCTTACCACGGTTGATAAATATATTCTCCATAGATATAATAAAGCAACTTGAATAACCAAATTGTATTCGGAATTCTTCTCTCTGAGCCGAAGACATCTTTTAAACTAATTACTTAACGAACCAACTTTTAAGGAGGATAACCATGATAGACAAGAAGGCAGATCTGGCAGGGCCTGGTATAGGAAATTATGAAGATCTTGAAAAGATCCTTCCAGATGATTACACACCCCTGCTGGATCGTAGAGAAACCATGAAAGCTCTCTATGCAACGAAAAACTACATCGAAGAGAATCTCTGCAAAGAGCTTAATCTGATAATGGTGCAGGTCCCGTTGATCGTGGACGTGGAGAGCGGCGTTAACGACATGCTGGACCGCGATGGCTCGAGAACACCTATCCAGTTCCACATCTCCAATGATTATAATAAAAACCCTATCGACGCCCAGGTCGTGCAGGCTGCGACAAAGTGGAAACGTGTGGCTCTGAAACAGTTCGGCATGAAACCCGGCGAGGGAATATGCACAGACATGCGCGCGGTTCGGAAGGACTACTTCCTCGATCATGATCACAGCGCCTATGTGGACCAGTGGGATTGGGAACGAGTCATAACTCCTGACCAGCGTAATCTGAATTTCCTGAAAGAGATCGTCAGGAAGATATGGAAAGTCATCAAGGGTGCCGAAACCATTGTTCATGATCTGTATCCTCAATTAAAAACGAAAAAATATTCGACTCTTCCCGATGAACTAGTATTTATACATGCCGAGGATATTCTCGATCGGTTTCCCGATCTGCCCAGAAAGCAGAGGGAGACCATGATCCTCCAGGAATATCCTGCCATTTTCATTATCGGTGTTGGCTGGCCTTTGAAGGATGGTTATCCTCATGAGATGAGAGCCGCAGATTACGACGACTGGATTACCGAGACTGTCTCCGAGGACGGAAGACCGATGCATGGCCTCAACGGCGATATCCTTGTCTGGAATCCGGTGACAAGGCGACGACACGAGCTCACATCTATGGGTATTCGTATCAACGCGGAAACCCTCATTAAGCAGCTTGAGATGTCTAACCAGCTTGATCTTCTCAAAACGCCCTACCATCAGGGAATCTATAAGAACGAGCTCCCACTCAGCATCGGTGGCGGTATCGGACAGTCCCGCACAATGATGCTCCTGCTCAGAAAAGCTCACCTTGGAGAAGTCAGCGTCACGGTATGGCCAAAGATACTCAAGGAGATTTGCGCCAAGAGAAATATCCATGTGCTCGAGTAGGAAAACGCTTCGTCCTTATTAGCCGCTCTTGCGAAGTTTCGCTCAGGGGCTAGGAGTTCCATAATACTCGGGAAACCCCGAACGTTAATCCATGGATAAACAGCAGGCTCTGAATTAAAATAAGAGTAGCTGTCTCCTGAGTGATCCGATGAAAAAAATGAAGACAATTTTCTTCGGCTTATGCATAGCGTTTTCTTTTCTTCATACTCACCTGGCGCAAGAAAAAAGTGAAAATGGCGGTTTCAAGAGGTGGATTGAAGGTCCAATCCGATATATCATAACTTCAAAAGAAGAGAAAGCCTTTAAGAAGCTGAAAACCGATACTCAGCGTGCCTATTTCATATACAGGTTCTGGTATAAACGCGATGCCACTCCGGGAACGGTAAGGAATGAGTTCAGGGAAGTCTTCTGGGATAGGGTCCTCACGGCAAATGCAATGTTCAACGAAACATCGAAGCCGGGATGGAAGACCGACAGGGGAAAGATCTTCATCCTTCTCGGGCCTCCCGACATCATCGAGAGCGACACCCATCCAGATGTTCCCTTTCCCCCACCCCTTGTTGGTTCGGAAGGGAAAGACACAACCTTATCCGATGCCACCATTTTGATGACGGGGCAATCTGCCACTGCCGTATCAGATTCTAGACAGTTGAGAGTCGATACTGGATTCCGGGGTATCGAGAGGTGGACATACCTTCAATCCAGGAGTAAGAACCTTCCACCTCACCTGATAGTCGCCTTCTACCGGAGCAGTTCAAATGAATACATTCTGAGCGATAACCCACAACATTACACGTACCTTTTTCCAGGGTTAGCAGCAAGGCCTGATTCTTCCGCTTTCTTCATCTTCCAGAGAGACTCCATAATGGCCACAAATCCCCGGGCAGACATCCAATTCTCCCGATACGTTGATTACACACCTCCTTTCTCTTTTGAAAATAGCATTGCCTTCAAGCTCGACCTCGGTGAAGCACTCGAAGCCCCGACTGTGGAAGAACTCATCGATGAAGCCGTAACGACCTCTGAATTCTTCAACACGATCCAGGGAACATTTGCGACCCTCTTCTTCATGAACGCAGCAAAGGAAACTTACGTCATCCTGCAGTGCACAGTTCCCAAGAAAGAGATCCTCGCTGAGGGAGGGAGAGAGCCTGCGTTCGTATCCATCTTTGGCAGGATCGAAAGCAAGGAAGATCGGGAGACCCATTACTCCTTCGCTAGCGATGCCATCGTTCCGGGAAACATCATTGATGACGGAGAGAATCTCATCCTTCTATCCCGCGTCATGATTCCTCCCGGAGATTACCGCGCCAAGATCGGGATACTGAACCTGCCCCATGGATCAGCGGGGAACTTCGAAATTGAGATTCAGGTTCCGGACATCCCTGTTGAAAGACCTGCCCTCAGCAGCCTTGTCCTGACCAGCTCTATGGAGTATCATGATGATCCCGGCAGCAAATTTGCCCGAAACATCCTCATCAAGCCAAAAGCCTCTTTCGAGTTCAGCAGGAATGAGGAATTTGGCGTGTATTTCGTCGTCTATAACGTCTTCGGCGATCCTGAGAGCTCACTTCCCGATTTCACGATCACCTACCGATTTTGCAGGAAAGAGGGGGAACACTGCAGGGCCATCGGAATGCCGATCCAGAAGAAAAACCTGAAATACGAGATTCAGGGATGGACCTTCCCTTTAAAGGATTGGCCTCAGGGGGACTTCATCCTCGAGGTCGAAGTCGTGGATAACATTTCTGGAGGTTCTGCTTCAAAGAGTGTTTTCTTCTCCGTGAAATGATCCTAAAAAAAGGCACGGCAGTTTCGCTAGAATAATAGGTAGCGATGGGGGGGCATGCATTCATATAAGCCAGGCGGCTTCCTGCCGTACCTACTAAATTATACCTGCATGAGAATGCTGTTGTTCAATATGAAAGGGCTTCATAACATATTCTGCTGTATTCTCCCCGCATTAGCCAGTATGTTCGGCTCGTCCGGCGTCCCGTGAAGAACTAATCTGAACATTCATCGGGAAAAGCTGAGGGCCTCCCTAGAGAATACGTCTGAAAATGATGATGACGTTGATGTTGTCGGGAACGATCCTATAGAAGGCTCTCTGGCTCTCGGCATCAATGAATATCCGCAGCTTGGCGCCTTTCCCTTTCTTGAAAAGAGCCACTACATCCATAAGCTTCGTCTTCAATCTGGAGGATAGCCTCTTAAGGAAAGCCGGGGATTCCTTGTCGACCTGCGATGAGATCATTTCCATGGCAAAGCCTTCCTTGAAGACAAGACTGAAGAGATGGGGAACGCTGATCTGCTTGGGTTCAGGGATGACCGGTGGGGGTATTTCTTCCTCGGGAAGTTTCTCCCGTAGAGTGACCTCTTCTGGTGGCGGGGGAATTATCTGGAATCGTTCGATCACCCTTGCAGGCGTTATGATCCCATCAGAATAGAGATGCTTGAAGGAGGTTTTCATCGATCCGGGAATAAAAATGAAAATTCTCCTGCCGATTTCGATCCTTTCCACCTTGAACTCTTTCAGAGGAACCCCTTTGAGCATCAGATAGATTTTCTTCTCTTGCAGGTCGGCGATGAGATAGAATTTGCCACTCCTGGCAAGCTGGATCTTTGCTTCAAGGATATCGTTCTCATACTTGAGTCCTGCTAATTCATCTTGAGGGTTTTTCTCCTCCTCCACTACGGCAGGAAGGAGTGAAGATGCGAAAAGGAATGAAGAAGCGATGAAGAGGAGCGGAAAGAAGGAGGTGAATATGAAATGGAAACAGGCGTTAATCGTGGCAATTATAACCTTGAAGTGTAATGTAGATATCTGCCTGTCAATAGGCATACACTTTCGTTCCTATCTTTGTCAATTGGTATAGGACTCGCAGGTCGTCCCTGCCGACCCTGATGCAACCATGCGTGATGCTTTTTCCCAGCAGTCTCTCGTAAAGAGTCCCGTGGATCAGGTAGCCATTCTTGCTGAAGTAGAGAGCATATTCACCAAGCATCCCGTATTCGAATCGCTCGGAAGGCTCCTTCGGAATTTGCTTTCCCTCTTCGATGAAAGCCCAATCCGGTTTCTTCCAGACCGGGTTCTCCTGCTTGCTCAGGATCTGGAACTCCCCCCGGGGCGTGTCGAAAACCCATTTCCTTCCGCTGGGAGTATCCACAAGGATGGCCCCGCTTCCCGCCGAGCAGACCGCATCGAGAAGAGTCTTATCTCCTTTCCTCAAATAAAGACGATTGTAAGCTGAATCGATAACGATGTACTCCGATTTTGGCATAAAGGCTTCCAAAGTCTTCTTCATCTTTTTGTTCTTGTTCTTCATGCCGGTAATCTGTTTGTCTATCTCTTTCCAGTCATTGACGGACTGCTGATAGAGATTATCCCAGGCGTGTCTGATGATCACGGACTCTTGAGAATAGCCTATATAGCTGTAACCGGAACTGAAGATAAAGAGAGAAAAAAGTACGACGAGGCTCGCAGCAGCCAATGAGAGGATTCTGAAGATCCGCCAGCCTTTCTTTTTCGATTCAGGCTCGGGCGCCGCTTCCTGCAACTCTTCAAGCATTTCACGATCTACGTCTATCATTTGCTGTTCCCATTTCGCTCGACGAATTCGGTGAACTCTCTGTTGAAATCCGCGCTTCCCACGATCGTAACAGGCGTCCCGATTTCAATGAGAGCAAAGAGCTCATCCATGTCTTTGTTGGAAAGGGCCACGCATCCCTTCGTCCAGTCTGCATTCTTCCCTCCTTCCCCGTGGATCTCAATCATACCGCCGATGCGGGCATTCTTCGAGATGTAGCCGCGATTCTTTGCCTGCTGGAATCGCTGCCAATCATCATGATTGGGATAATTGAGCAGGAGCGCCTTATAGTAGATGGTTTGGCCTCTCCCTTTTTTCTTGATCACTTTGTATTTCCCCTCCGGAGTGGCGTTGTCTCCAGCATAGAACTTGTCGTTAATGAAGTTGAATCCCAGATCAGCCTTGTATGATTTCAATCTCTCTCCATTCTGATAGAGGGAAAGCATGTGCTTGAGTTTGTCCACGATGATGGCGGTCGTTCCACGTTCTCTGGAATGTTCGATGGTTTCGCTAATCCATCTCTTCCACTTCTGAATATGATCCCGGTCCATGTACCTCTTAGCGACACCTACGGCCATTTCCTGGACGTTTTCAAGCTGGTCGATTGCCTTCTCCGCCGTTTCGGCGGCATCGGCATACTCCCCGGCCCTGTAATAAATCTGCGCTTCATGGAGAGCGATTTTCCCTCTCCTTAGCTTGAGGGCTCGGATCTCGTCGAGCCTGATCGTCTTCCTTAGATTATCGATTCCCTGAACGAGATCTCTTCCCTTGTTCATGCTCGATTCGGCATTGAACTTCAGTGATTCCCTGCTCCCCCTTGCCGATTCTGCTGCAAGCTCCGCATTGTGAAGAGCATCCTCGAAACGGGAGCGGGCAACGTCAAAATCTCTCAGGAAAAAGAGACGGGCCGACTCTCTTCCAGCCAGTCGCAGCCCGAGCCGGTAAGCGCTTTCTGCCTTGATGAGATAATCCTCAGAATATTTTGCTGCCTCTTCCCTTCTGGCATTCCCGATGGCAGCCCAGGCGTTCTTCCTGATCTCTTCAGGCGGAAGATCCCTCATGGCGTAGGCTACAGCGAAAAAACCAATTAGCAATATTATGATGACGATTGATGCCCAGACTATAAACTTCTTCATAAGTCTATCTCGTTGCACAGTTATTGTATCATTTAGAGATGATATCGCATCCGGAGGTTGTCGGCCGGGGCAGAGATTCATGCTCCAGCAGCGAGCGTATCGCGGGAATCAAGAATTTGAAAGTGTGTGATCTGTCTGAAATCGAGAAAAAAGGGTACGAATCGTTACGCCTGGTAAAATCCGTACCCTTCTGTCCTGACGTAAGGTCTATCTTACTTTCTTAAGCCTTTCTTCATCTCTATGGCTTTCTCGACGTCGGCGGAAACGGTCTCAGCAGCGCTCTTTGCCGATTCGGCTTTTGCCTTGGCGTCGAGGTAGGCACCGCCGGCATATGTGCTTTCCGCTTCAGCCAGCGTTGTCTCGGCGCCCGTGATGTCCGCGTTCAACTGGGCGATGTCAGCCTGGGAGCCTTTTCCTCTCGGGGCTCTCTTAACATCCGCTTTTGCTTTTTCGATGGCAGTCTTCGCATCGGCGATCACTGTCTCAGCTTCCTGGCGAGCTTTTTCTTTACCGGCTACGGCATCAGCTTCCGCCTTCTTGGCGGCATCCTGAGCGGTCTTTGCCAGCTCGGTTGCTTTCTTGTAACTGCGGAACAGCGCAAATTTTTGTTGCTGGGTGTCGAGCTCGGCCTGCATCGCTGCCTGAGCATCCTCGGCGGCTCTGAGAGAATCAGGAGCATAGGTGGCTGCTTCGGCACTCTTCGCCGAATCGAGACCTGCCGTGACGGCGTCGATCTCCTGCTGTGGCGGCTTGGCACAGGCGACAACGGTCAGAAGCAATGCAGCAACCAGCAGGTAAAATAACTTTTTCATCTCTTTTAATCCTCCACAATAAAATTATTTGTCGTTTAGAAACTTTCATCTATCTTTTGGAATTGTTATCTCTTTTATCGTTTGCCGACCTATCACCTCCTGTGGGCCCTTCGGATGGGCAAATCCTCTTTTTCATCATCCAACTATCCTTATATAATAATTGCCAAACTTAATTTGAATTATGATACACAAAAAACTTCTCTTTTCAAGCCTCCTTCATATTTTTTATTTTGCTTTTCAGGGATTGTCCATTTCGAAAGATTGCTAAAAATAATCAGGGTAAAGCCCTCTTAACTTAGCACATCTTTGCCATCGAATTGTAAAGCGCCTTTATTCTATGAAAAGCGAAGAGAAATTACAAGCCTTTTTTCTATCGCTCTGGTGCTCTTCACTTCTGTGGCTTCTCGTACTTCGCTCTCCCCATGGCGTATAGATCGTTCCCGTTGCAGTCGATGATGACTGTTGCGGGAAGATCTCTGACATCGAGGATTCTCACCGCTTCCGTGCCTAGCTCCTCCCAGGCCAAGATTTCAGAGCCTACTATCGTCTTTGAAAGAAGGGCGCCTGCTCCGCCAACGGCACCAAAGTAGACTGCTTTGTATTTCTTCATGGCTTCCACCACATCCCCGCTCCTGTACCCCTTTCCGATCATTCCCTTGAGACCTCTCTCGATGAGCTTCGGCGCGTAGGAATCCATTCTTGAAGAGGTGGTCGGGCCTGCAGATCCGATTACCATTCCAGGCTTCGCTGGTGTCGGTCCGACATAGTAAATGATCTGTCCCTTGATATCGAAGGGTAGCTCTTTGCCCGAATCGATCAGATCGATCATCTTCTTGTGGGCCGCATCTCTTCCCGTCAGGACCTTCCCGCTGATCTTGACGATATCCCCGGCCTTCAATGATTCCACGGTCCTGTCATCTATTGGTGTTCTCACGATCTTTTCCACCATTCATAACCTCCCGAAAGAGCAAACGTTTTAAAGCACGATTTCTTTGTGGCGAGCGGCATGACAGTTGATGTTCACCGCCACCGGAAGACTCGCGATGTGGCACGGATGCGTTTCGATATTGATTTTCAGAACCGTGATTCTTCCGCCCAGTCCCATGGGCCCCACGCCGAGCCGATTACATCTCTCCTCAAGCTCCTCCTCCATTGCCGCGTAGTAGGGATCGAGATTCCTGGAGCCGATGGCTCGCACGGCTGCCTTCTTCGCCAGGATAGTCGCCATTTCCATCGTGCCGCCAATTCCAACACCCACGACGAGAGGAGGACAGGCATTTGGCCCCGCACTGGAGACCGTATCGACGACAAAGTTCTCGACCCCTATCTTGCCATCCGACGGTTTCAGCATTGCGATCCGGCTCATATTCTCGCTTCCGCCACCCTTTGCAGCCATTGTGATTTTCAGCCTGTCTCCTTCGACGATCCTGATATGGATGATGGCCGGAGTATTGTCGCCCGTATTTTTTCTTCTCAGTGGATCGGAGACGATGGAGGCTCTCAGATATCCCTCCTTATACCCCCTTCTCACCCCTTCGTTAATTGCCTGCTCCAGAGTCGCTCCCTTAATGTGAACATCCTGACCGAGTTCCACGAAGAAGACGGCAAAGCCTGTATCCTGGCAGTAGGGAAGCCATTCTTCTTTTGCTATCTTCGCGTTCTCGATGAGCTGTCTCAATACATCTTTTCCGGATTCCGATTCCTCTTTTTCAAAGGCTTCCTGGAAGATCCTCACCATATCTTCGCCGATGTCGTTGTTGGCTTCGATACAGGCCCTGGATACATCCTCTATGATCGTGCTTGACTCAATCTCTCTCATGGAATGCCTCATGCGTGTTGGATGAATAATCCTCGTTTCGGTAAGATCACCCATCCTATAAGTGTTTGCTTCGAATCGCTTTCTGCGCCGCTCTGACGGAATGATCGAGAATCTATCCGGGGGCGTTCTTCAGGGCTATAGTTTCAACCTGGACTGATCTTCCATGACGGCGGCCGCTGATTTTTTGAGGGCATCTATTTCTGCGGCATCCAGCTTTATCTCGTAGATATTTTCGATACCGTTGATCCCGAGCTTCACTGGAACGCCGACGAAGCATCCTTTGATCCCGTACTCACCTTCGAGATAGACGGAACAGGGCAGGACTTTCTTCTTATCCTTGATTATTGATTCTGTCATTTCCACACAAGCATCAGCCGGCGCATAATAGGCACTTCCAGTCTTGAGCAGCTTTACGATCTCTCCACCGCCCTGTCTGGTCCTGTCCACGATTGCGTTGATCCTGTCCTGTGAAAGGAGTTCTGTGATGGGAATGCCACCGACCGTCGAGTATCTCGGAAGCGGGACCATGCTGTCTCCATGGCCACCGAGCACGAGCGTGTTGATGCTGGCAGCTGAAACTCCAAGCTCCATGGCGAGAAAGGCTCTAAATCTGGCCGTATCCAGTATCCCTGCCATGCCGATGACTCTGTGTTTCGGGAATCCGGTCACTTTAAGAGTCACGTAGGCCATGACGTCAAGTGGGTTACTGACGACGATGACAATAGCGTTGGGAGAGGTCTTCTTAATCTGCTCCGAGCACCCCTTGACGATCTCCGTGTTCATGTCGAGGAGGTCGCTGCGGCTCATTCCTGGTTTCCTGGGAAGACCGGCCGTCAGAACGACGAGATCAGAGTTCTTCGTATCATCGTATGAATTGGTGCCGAGAACCATGCTGTCAGACCCGTAAATGGGGTTAGCCTGATACATGTCGAGCCCTTTCCCCTTCGGCATATCCTCAATGATATCGAGTAGGATGATGTCTCCCAGCTCCTTATGCGCAAGCCTCTGCGCCACGTGCTCACCCACATGGCCTGCTCCGATCACCGTGATTTTTTTCTTCATTTTTTCCCTCCTGTCTGTTACTGGCAAAATTGCGTTGATTATTCCAAAATCTGCCTCATGTCGGGAAACGATGCCGATGCTCATTTCACTCTAATGAAGCATATTGCTTTCGTCATGCCTTATAAGTTTGCGATGATGGCCGAGCCGAACTCCGAGCACTTTACTTCCTTCGCCCCCTCCATCTGTCTGGCGAGGTCATAGGTGACAACTCTGCTGGAAATGGTCTTTTCCATGGCCCGGAAGATGAGGTCCGCAGCTTCCTTCCAGCCCAGATATTCAAGCATCATCAAGCCGGACAGAATGAGCGAACCTGGATTGATCTTATCGAGCCCGGCATATTTTGGAGCTGTTCCGTGCGTCGCCTCAAAGAAGGCAATCGTGTCGCTCATATTGGCCCCTGGTGCCAGGCCGAGTCCGCCAATCTGCGCGGCCGCCGCGTCAGAAAGGTAGTCGCCGTTGAGGTTTGGAGTTGCAATAACCTGATATTCCTTCGGACGGAGCAGAATCTGCTGGAACATCGAGTCGGCGATCCTGTCTTTGATGATGATCTTTCCTTTCGGCACCGTGCCGCCGAACTTCTCTGCAACCTCCATCTCGGTGATCACCTTATCGCCGAACTCCTGCGCCACTTCGTATCCCCATTCTTTGAATGCCCCTTCGGTGAACTTCATGATGTTCCCCTTGTGCACGAGAGTGACACTTTCCCTGTTGTGATCGATGGCATACTGGATGGCTTTCTTCACGAGCCTCTTCGAGCCAAAGGGAGATATCGGCTTAATGCCGATCCCCGAGTCTTCCCTCACGTTCTTCTTCATCTCTTCCTTCAGGAACCTGATGATCTTCATGACATCGTCAGTCCCGGATTTCCACTCGATTCCGGCATAGACATCTTCTGTGTTTTCTCTGAAGATCATGAAGTTTACATGTTCGGGATGGGTCACCGGAGAGGGTGTTCCTCTTAGATAGCGCACAGGTCTCACGCAGGCATAGAGGTCGAGGATATGTCTCAACGCAACGTTGAGGCTCCTGATCCCGCCGCCCACCGGAGTCGTCAGAGGCCCCTTGATGGCAATGAGATGCTCCTTCACGGCATCGACGGCTGCCTGCGGAAGCCATTCATTAAACATATTGAAAGCCGATTCCCCAGCATATATCTCTTTCCAGACGATGATCCTTTCTCCCCTGTAAGCCTTCTTCACGGCGGCTTCGAAGACCCGTACGGCAGCGGCCCAGATGTCGGGTCCCACACCGTCTCCGCGGATGAATGGGATGATGGGATTCTCCGGAACAGAGAGCTTGCCTCCCTTGAACTCAAGCTTCTTTCCTTCTGGATTACTCATGACTCTTCTTTCTCCTTTCCAGGAATTGATTATGGAAAATTTTCACAAGCTATGGCTTTCTAAAAGCAAATTTCCATTGAAATTATTATTTGGTTGCTGCTTGTCCTTAGCTTTTTGAGACGCAAATACTACTATAAGGCATAGCTAAAGTCAATAGTATTCCGCCGATGCAGCATTTCTGTTTAATACTGGATGAGGGAGCCCTCTTCCTTGGCCTTCCTGATGGCAAAGCGTGCAGCCAGAAGGCTCAGCGGAACGATTACGATGGCAAAAATGGCGAGGATGAGGACCTCGTTCTGAAGCTTTCCGAGAGGTGCTCCCTTGAGAAGAGCATCCCTGATGGCATTCAGCGAATATGTGATGGGGAGGAAATAAGATATCTTCATAAGATAGGGAGGCAATTTCTCGTAAGGGAAGAGCACCCCGCCAAAGAGGGTCATCACGCTCGTTATGAAGAAATTGATCGGGTCCCCTTTCTTGAAATAGAGGATAAAGCTTGCCGAAAGGATTCCGATCCCTGAGAAGGACAGGATGGTGAGAAGGAGGACGATGCAGAAGGCAAGCAGGCTTTCCATATGCACCTGCACGTTGAAAAGAAATGTGCCGAGAGCAAGATACACGACGACACGGAATGATGAGAAGATGAACTCCCAGGTCGCCGATGAGAAGATGACCATCGGCGTTCTTGTGGGGGTCACGAGCATCGCCTCGAGCGTTCCCGTCAACTGCTCGCTCCTGATCTTCCTCGCGAAAGAGTTGAGCGCGGTGTTCAGATAGGATGTAAAGGCGATTCCTATGAGAACCCAGGAGAAATAATCCAGACCTTTTAGCTCGGCTATGTCCGGTGGGACTATCTTCGAGATGAAATACCATACGAGGATTGAAAAGATGATCCCCGCCATCTGGACGAGAAAGGCAGCTCGATAACTGACCTCCGTGAGGAAGTCCCTCTTGATGAACGCCCAGATCTTTATCATGCTATTGATCAAAACTTGCACCCTGACCATCCCCCGACCTGAATCAATTTCCTCTCAAAATCCTCGAGAAGGCTTCCTCGAGGTCAGGCTCGATTCTGTCACAGGAGATGACCTTTCCACCCTTCCCGATGATTGTTTCAAGGAGCGATGATAGTTCGCCATTCCCCTCGAATGAAACTTCGATGAGGATATTGCCGTTGCTCGTCTTGGCTTCCCGGATGATCCTGTAATTTCCCCTGACCTCCGGTGGCAGATTATGAACTTCGAGGGCAAATAGTCTTCCCTTCAGCCCGATCCTCCTTATCCGCTCAACCGAACCAATCTCCTTCACCATCCCTTCAGACATGATTGCTATCCTGTTACAGAGGACCTCTGCCTCTCTGAGGTTATGAGTCGCCAGGAGAATTGTCTTCCCTTCTCTGCCGTTCAATTCCTTCTTTACGAACTCTCTAAGATTGATGGCGCTTTGCGGATCGAGGCTCCTGGTCGGTTCATCGAGAAAGAGGATCGGAGGATTGTGGAGCAGGGCCCTTGCGATGGAAAGTCTCTGTTTCATACCCGAGGAATAACTCATGAACGGTCGGGCAGCAACTTTGCCTAAATCCATTCTTTCGATCAGCTCGTTGATGCGACTCTTTATATTTCCCCCCGCGATATCGTAGAGCCTGGCGAAAAACCTCAGATTTTCAATGCCGCTCAAGCGCCAGTAAAAACTTCTCTCATCGGAAGTCACGAGGCCGATGCTCGATTTGACCTTCTTCTCCTTCCTGATGTCGACTCCGTTGACGGTGGCGCGCCCTCTTGTCGGAAGGACAAGGCAGGAAAGGATCTTCAGGAGAGAGGTCTTGCCCGCTCCGTTTGGACCCAGAAAGCCGAAGATCTCCCCTTTCTCAATGTGGAGGTTTACGTCCTTCAGGGCTTCCACTATTTCAGCAGCCTTGAAGGGATGTGTGACCAGATCCCTGAGCGATCTTCTCCTGATGTATGTCTTGTGAAGCTGAAATGTCTCTACCGCGTAACAATTCAAATCAAAAACTCCCGAGCCGATTGCTGACATTCTGCCACTCGATGTTCCTGAAGAAGACTTCGATGTAGTCCGCTCTCTTCAGCCCGTAGTCTATCATGAAGGCATGCTCGAAGACATCCATTATGAGGATCGGAATGCATCCCGCCGGGTGAGAAACGTCATGTTCGTTGATCCAGAAATTCATGAGCTTCCTGCCGACATTATCCTGGTAGAGGATGGCCCAGCCGATCCCGCGCATGGCCCCGGTGGCTTTGAAATCTCTCTCCCAGGCCTCATGGCTTCCAAAGTTTTCTGCCAGCTTCCCTGCAAGAGGACCGTTCTTATCGAGGGGAACCCTCCCGCCGAGATTATCGAAGTAGAGTTCATGGAGCCTCATCCCGTTGAATTCCCATCCGAGCCTTCTCTTCAGTTCCGCATACTCCGGAGTGCCAATCTTCCCATCCTTTAACATGCCAGCAAGCGTTTCTATGAGCTTGTTGGTGTTCGTCACGTATCCCTGATATAGTGTAAAATGATTCTTCAGAAGAGCCTCGCTGAACCCTTCCATCCCGATCAAATAACTGTAATCTTTTGCAGTGTAAATCATGTTATCCCTCCTTGCTTATCTATAAATAAATCTATTCAAGCGGTCATTTTGTTTTTCTGATATCCCTTTACTAAAGATTTAATATGATAGCACCTCTCTCAGAATAGAGAAAAGCAATAAAAATATTTTGACTCTGTTTTTGCGTTA
>JBFMGF010000056.1 GCA_040752675.1 Acidobacteriota bacterium | reverse complement strand
GATGGGAAGAAAAATCATCCTCCATTGACTTATCAAAATGGGCTTCCCAAGCCGCGGGGTCCTTGAATCCATGTATGGAGGTGGGTAAACTACCATTCATAACAAGAATCGCTCAATTTAGGTTATAATAAAAAAGATCTTATGGGTTGTCTTTTAACCTGAATGGGCTTCGTTTTTGGGATGGAGCTTCTTTTGATATGCAAAGGAAGAATGAGATGAAATTTCAACTCCCGCGTTCCACTCAGAACTGGATCACGCTGATCGGGGCCACCATCGCCTTAATCGCCCTCTTCATGATTGCTTTTGGTTTCGCGATGTCCATCCTATGGAAACCAGGCCATGCCTACATTGGACTCGTTCTTTACATTCTCCTTCCCGCCTTCATGATCCTCGGCTTGATCCTGATTCCGATTGGCATGCTCTTTCAGATCTGGCGTGACCGAAAACTGAAAATGATGGAGAGACCCCCCTGGCCGCGCGTTGACCTGAATGATCCGAGGCATCGGAACGCTTTTTTCATCTTCTCCATCGGAACGACAACCCTCCTCTTCATGTCGGCCATAGGGAGCTACGAAGCCTTTCATTTTACTGAGTCCGTGACCTTTTGCGGGACTCTCTGTCATCAGGTGATGTATCCGGAGCACAAAGCTTACCAGCATTCTCCGCATGCTCGTGTCAAATGCGTCAGTTGCCATGTCGGTCCTGGTGCCAACTGGTATGTTCGCTCGAAGCTCTCAGGAGTTTATCAGGTTTACGCTGTTCTTTCTCATGTGTATCCCCAGCCTATTCCCACTCCCATTGAGAATCTGCGCCCCGCCCGAGAGACATGTGAAGAATGCCACTGGCCTGAGAAATTTTATGCACAGAAGCTTCGCATGGAGAGTCACTACCTGCCCGACCAGAAGAATACCCAGTGGAATATCTATCTGATCATGAAGATAGGAGCGGAGCATCCGGCTCTGGGACTGAGAGAGGGAATTCACTGGCACATCAATCCTGATGTCAGGGTAGAATACATCGCCACCGATGAGGAGCGTGAGAAGTTGCCATGGGTTCGCTATACAAATTTGAAAACAGGTGAGCAGGTTACCTATCAGGATCAGGATGCGCCGCTGAGTGCTGAAGAGATCAAGAAGAGGGAAAGCCGCGTCATGGATTGCATGGATTGCCACAACCGCCCCTCCCATCTCTATCGCCCCCCAGCCTTCTTTGTTAACGATGCCATGAAAGCCGGTGAAATTCCAACGGAACTGCCGGAAATAAAATCCCTCGCCATGAAGATCTGTGGCAACGAGTTCAAGACAACGGAAGAAGCCATGAAAGCAATCGAAATGGAGATTCACAGATTCTACAAAGAGGCCTATCCCGATATTTATGAGAGCAAGAGGAAACTAGTTGAAGAATCTGTCAAAGGTCTTCAGCAGGCATTCTCCGAGAACATCTTCCCGGAGATGAAAGTCCGCTGGAGCGCCTATCCCAACCAGATCGGCCACATTGAGTTCAATGGATGTTTTCGTTGCCACAACGATCGACATAAGAGCCAGGAGGGAAAGGTTATCCGGAAAAACTGCGACCAGTGCCACATCATCAGCGCGCAGGGAAGCCCTGAAAATATGGAAATTGCCGAACTCAATCAAGCGCTGGAATTCAAGCATCCTGAAGATATCGGTGATGCCTGGAAGGAGATGCTCTGTACCGAATGCCACACAGGTCTCAATCCATAGAATAAAAGCTTATCGGACACTTTTTATCATTCTCATCCGGTATGCAGCTCAATGATATCACCATCGGTTAGGAGATAATCCCGGTGAATCCTCTGCCCCTCAAATTTTCCGGAACCCCAGACGCGAGCAAACTTCAGGTTCTGGACGAAATCCCGATGCACAGCTCCGGCGAAGTCGAGCAGTGTGCTTCCCTTTTGGAAAATGAACGGCTTCGAGACATCAGGCTCCTTCCCCGGGGGTTTGGAATAGACGCGAACGATATTCAGCATCTGAAACAGGGATCTCTTCAATTCTTCCAGATGAATGGATTTGGAAGCAGAGATGCCAAGGATGGGGAAATCTGCTCCATAAAGCCTTTTTAATTCCTCAAAATTCTCTCTTGCTCTTTCCAGATCAATCTTATTCCCCACGATAAGTGTCTCTTTGGAGCCTTCCCGGTCATCTTCCGCTATGCGGTTCGGGCTCCTCACCAGCTTGATGTTATGAGCCTCCAGTGCTTTTCCTACTGACCCGATCTGTTCCGTGAAATCATCGCGACTCAAGTCAATCATTAACAGAATCAGATCGGCGTCGCGGATAATCATGGGCACCCAGTTCTCCATATGCTCCGCAGAAATGGGAGGAAGATCAATCAACTGGATCTGGATGTTCTCATAGGGCATCATGCCCGGATGGAAGGTGCGGGTCGTAAAGGGATAGTCCGCGACTTCGATTGAGGCATTCGTTAACCGGACAAGCAGTTGGGATTTCCCGACATTGGGAGGACCAACAATGGCCACCTGTGCAGCTCCCTCTCTTTCCACATGAAAAGAAACGCGCCTCTTGCCTGGCCCTCCCTTTTTGTGCTCCATCTCATCCCGCAATTTGGCCAGCCTTCTCTTGATATCGGCCTGTAATTTTTCCGTCCCCTTGTGTTTGGGGATGGTGGAAAGCATCTCTTTGAGAGCTTTCATTCGTTCCTGGTTGTCTTTGGCTTGCTTATATCGCTCCTCGGCTTCCAGGTACTGGGGCGTTAAATTGGCAGGCATGGATTGAAAAGCCCTCCGGTTGACTCATGGATTACCATAAAAGTCTACGAACCCGCATTCTTAAGAACCACCCATGCGAGAAAGTAAACCTTAATCATCATATCCTTGTAAAAAAATAATTGTCAAGAAGCTGTTCGATCTCGCGCATCTTCTTAAGAAGATCACAGAAACTTAGCTCCTGAACAAGGATAATGATATGAGGTGGCTGAATGCAATGATACAGAATCGTGAGATGAAAAACTACGTTGAAGATGGTGCCGAAGAGGAGGGTCGAACTCCTACGGGCTATTCGCCCACTAGACCCTGAATCTAGCGCGTCTGCCAGTTCCGCCACTTCGGCACCGCAGACGCTATGATATTTTTTGAAAGAAGGTTTGT
>JBFMGF010000055.1 GCA_040752675.1 Acidobacteriota bacterium | reverse complement strand
TGAGATTCCCGACCGTTGTATTGACAAACTTGTGGGGAATCCCATTGAAAGGAACCTGATCATTCAAAGTCAATGGCAGGGCATTTCCCCTTAAGACCTTTGAGACCTCTTTTTTTGGATCAATCTCCACAGGAAATGATTTCAATATCAATGACTCAATCTCATTATCTGCAGGAAAAGATATATGGAAAAAAAGAAGAAAAACAATCAAGAGAACTGCTTTCATGATGTATATGTGTATGTATATAGGTAGGTGTGTAAGTAGGTATGTGGATAGGTGTCCATGCCTGCAAGTTGACCGGTAATGATTGAATGGATTTTTCATCTTACCCTCCCGTTAGAAGCCATCTTTGAAAAGAGCCTCAAACATGAGTCATCAAAGCCTAGAGGCTCATGAGTAAGCGATGCCTATTAAACCTCCCGATCTGGGTTGATTTATACATCAGAAGAAAATGAGATGTCAAGAAAAATTTTGGGCATGTTGACGCGAGAGCCGATTTAAAGCTGAGCTTTAAGAGTGGAGTATGAAGGCTCGTCAATCCTCTGAATGGAGTGAACTTTCCAATGGGCATCGTCTCTCGAGGGAAAGTCGGAACGGCAGTGGCCTCCCCTGCTTTCTTCACGCTTCAGGGCGGCACTGGCAATGAGCTTCGCAACGATCAGGACGTTCCTTGCTTCGAGCCCTCTTCGAGACATATTCGTACGGCGAAGTTGTGAGCCTAAAGCATCGAGTTCCTCGATGGCTGCTTTAAGCCTTTCCCCGTTTCTGATGATCCCCACCTTCCTCCAGGTGCAATCTCGCACATTCGTGAAGACCGATCCGGCATCGGCTTCGTCGAATGAAAGCGAATGAAGCTTCGCTGATGTTCCTTCCGGCGTCTCCTTTCCCTTCAAATCTTTTAGCATCGTCTCACCCGCTCTTGCGCCGAAGACAAGCCCTTCAAGAAGCGAGTTGCTCGCAAGCCGGTTGGCTCCATGGACTCCAGTGCATGCAACTTCACCCGCCGCGTATAGTCCCCTTATAGAAGTTCTTCCGCAGAGGTCCGTTTTAACGCCACCCATGAAGTAATGAGCGCTCGGGTGTACCGGGATCAAATCCTTCGATATGTCAATGCCGTAAGTGAGGCATGTGTTGAATATTCTCGGGAATCTATCTCTCAGATAGGACGCGGGAAGATGAGAGATGTCAAGATAGATCCTGGATGTCTTCGTCTTTTCCAGCTCCATTATGATGGACCGCGAGACCACGTCTCTCGGTGCGAGCTCCTTCTTTGGATGATAATCCTCCATGAAGCGCTTGTATTCCATATTTCTCAGATAAGCCCCCTCTCCTCTCAGTGATTCCGAGAGGAGGAATCTCGGAGTGTCGGGAAGATAGAGCGAGGTCGGATGGAACTGAACGAACTCCATGTCCATCATCTCGGCGCCGGCCAGATAGGCGATGGCCATCCCATCCCCAGTTGCCTGTGGTGGATTTGTAGTTTCCCTGTAAACCATTCCAGCTCCCCCGGTCGCCAAGAGGACCCCCTTTGTGAGAATCGATCTGATCTCACTATTCCCTTCCTCAATGAAATATAGACCTATGCATGCTCCATTTTCGATGATGAGGTCTATGGAAAAAGTTCTCTGGTAGAATTTTATCTTCTCGAAGAATGATGCTTTTTTCAGAAGTGCTCTGACGATCTCTCTCCCTGTGGCATCTCCATGGGCGTGTAGAATTCTCCTTTTGCTGTGTGCAGCTTCCATAGTGAAGGCGAGCCTCGTTCCTTCCCTGTCAAACTCGGTTCCCCACTCGATCAGTTCCGTTATATACTTTGGACCTTCCTCGACCATAACCCGAACGGCTTCCTCATTTGAGAGGCCGTCGCCGGCGTTGATCGTATCCACGTAGTGCAACCCAACCTCATCCTCGTCGCTCAAAGCAGCGGCAATCCCTCCTTGAGCGTGCTCGCTGCTGCTGTCGAGGGGGCCATCTTTCATGAGGAGAGCGACGGAAAAGCCAGCCGATGCGATCTGGATGGCGGCACGGAGGCCTGCAAGCCCGCTGCCCACGATGACATAATCTGCTTTCTCTATCTTCATTTCAGGGAATCCCGATTCTCAAATTATCGGTCGGTCATGAAGCTTAACTGGAAAAGATTTTAGCATAACATCAAGCTTTTCATAACAGAATATCACTCAGTAGATTTTTAAGGGAGCAGGATATATATTTTTAGAGAGTTTTATTCGATGAAAGACCGGTGAACCTGTGGAATTCGAGAAGAAAAAAGAAGATATGCGCGGGTTTTACCCATCTCTGGTCATATCGTTCGTCACGGCAGCCATCATCGTTTTCGCTGCCATCCTTAAATTCTCCAGCCCGTCACCTGGTTCTCGGATGGCAAAGATGGAAGCTAAGCAGACAATCCTCGAAGAAATCGCCAGATACGAAGAACCTTTAAAAGAAGGAGAGAAACCGGAAACTCTTGCTGTCGAGCCCGATTCTTCAGTCGAGAAAGGTGAATCAGAAAGCAAGGAAAGAAGAATCAGCAGCGATCGAATAGAAAAATCCGAAGAAGCATCGCCGCTGAAAAGAGGGAGAGAGTTTCACATTTCAGGCAATATCGATCTGGCTGCCCGGGAATGGGGAAGATTAATGACCTCCGGTGAAGTCCAGAACGATTACACGATCCAGCTTCTTATCGCATGCCAGAGGCAGACAATCTTAAGAGCCTTCAAGAACGTTAGAGGAACAGATAAGCTTTTCTACGTGAAGTGCAGATACAAAGAGATGACCTGTTACAAGCTCTGCATGGGAATCTACACGAGCCGTAGCGAGGCAGAAGCAGGCAGGTTGCAGATTCCCGAATACTTCACGGGTACAGGGAACCGGCCGATGGTCACTTCTATATCTAAACTGAGGGAAAGCATCATCTTAAAATGAATCATCTTGAAAAGGTATTCCTTATAATGACTCGTCCTGAAGCGAATTGCCTCGAATCTGAAACTTTGAGAAGGTCAAAAAGAAGAAGAGCTTTTCTACTCTTATTACTCCTGGTCGTGTCCGCCTTTGCCCTAGCTGATACCATTTTCCTCAAGAATGGAGGGAAAATCCATACCGGAAACTGGTGGTATGAAGGAAGCGAGCTAAGGTATACCGGATACGGGGGAACCTACGGGATTCCTGCAAGCGAAGTCTCCAGGATCGTGAAGGACGACATCATCTCGTCGCGAGAAGTGAATCACAACCAGGAAACGAAATCTCCATCTGCTGACCCAGGCTCCTTTCAGAAGGAGATCGAGGAACTTGACAGACGGGCGCAAAACCTCCATCTCATCGCCAGAACGGTTTCTGACAACGGAGAAGTCAGGCTACAGATCGCCGAGATATTCACGAAAATCGGAAATCGTTTCTTCGACAATAAAAATTACGAGATGGCCATCTCTTATTACTCAAGAGCCATCGCGCAGGACTCCGGATTTCTTCCTCCGAAGATAAACATGGCATCCTCACTCATGATGACGGGAGATTACAGGCAAGCGCAGTCTTACATCCATGAAGCTATGCTTGAACACCCCGATAACCCTCTTCTCCACGATATTCTGGGGGAGATTCGATACATGATGGATGATATTCAGGAGGCAATCTCGGAATGGGAGAGAGCCATCCAGATTGAGCCCAACGAGAAGATCTCGAAGAAGATCGACAGGGCAAGGAAAGAGCTTATCCTCTCAGAACGTTACCATAAGTCTAATGGGTCACACTTCACGCTGATGTTCGATGGGGAGAAGCATTCGCATATAGGTGACGACATCATCGCCTTTCTCGAGGAGAGTTACAACGATCTCGCCTTGAGATTCAGTCATTATCCGCAGATGACCATTTCCGTTATCCTCTATCCAGAGACGGCTTTCTACGATATCACGGAATCACCGAAATGGGTTGGAGGGCTCTTCGATGGAAAGATCAGGATACCCGTCGGGGGTCTCGATACTCTCACAAGGAGAGCCAAACAGATGCTTCTCCATGAGCTTGCCCACGCCTTTATCTACTCCCGGACCAATGGGAACTGCCCAAGATGGCTCCACGAGGGAATCGCCCAGATCATCGAGGGGAAAGGTGCTCCATTATTCAAAACGATAAAGGAGAAGATCGGGGAGACTGATTTCGATTCTCTTTCAGAGAACCTGGATTATCCTTTATCTCTTTCCTTCACTTCCTTTATCGAGAAGAGATATTCGTTCCATGCCATTCTGCTTATCCTCGATGAGCTTGGGAGGGGAACGGATATAGGAAATGCGCTGGCACAGGTCACAGGTGTATCCGCCGACGATCTCATTGTAGCATGGAAAGAATTTCTGTCATCGAAGGGTGAATGATGGCTTTAGAAATATCCAAAGAGGGGAAATTCGCTTTAAAACTCCTCGAAATTGAGGAAACAAAGAAGAACGGCATTCTCACTGTTGAATTTCAGAAGGTCAAAAAGGTTGTCTGCTTCGAAGATGGGAAGATCTGTCACGCTGTTTCCAATATCCGGACTGAATGGTTTCTCAATCACCTGGTTGATTCGGGTATCATTGACAAGAGCCATGCTGTCAGCTTCATGCATGAGCCTTCAATCTCCGAAGAGACGGTGCATCGTTTGATCAACGCCGGGCTAATCTCGGAAGAGAAGGCGGCCATGGAAGCAAGAAACCTCATCGCGAGAATCGTGACATCCTGTTTCAAGATCGCCGGGATGATGGCGTTCTCCGAAGGGAGAGCCAACCTCACTGGAAAAACCCTAACCCGGATATCGCCGAAATCTCTCGTCCAGGATTATTACAGGAACCATGCCTCCGTCATCGAATACAAGCTCATCATCGGGAAAGAGACTCGTTATCCTCAATTCACACCTGCCGCGGAAGAGAAACTGAAGAACGCGGATCTGAATGAACCCGAAAAGAGGACCCTGCGGCTGATCGACGGAACTACGAAACTGAGGGACATTCTGAGGATCTTCCCCGATCCTCCCGAAGAGACTTTAAGAAATCTAACAGTTCTCGCCCTTCTCGGCATCCTGGAATTGAAAGATAAAGCTGCATCGGCTCCGGAAGCAAAGGCGCATGAAACAGGGGCCCCGACGGAGACTCAGCCAGCAGAGGAGTCGGACGAGGACGTTGAGGCTAAGAAGCATTATTTCGAATTGTACGAAAAGCATGCCAGGAGCAACTTCTTCCAGCTACTTGGCGTTCAGAGGCATTCCAGCGCGGAAGAGGTGAAAAACAGTTACTACAAGCTTGCCCGCGAGATTCACCCTGATCACTTCCAGAAAGAATCGATGAGCGAGATCAGGCCTTTAATAGAGAGCCTCTTCGCAAGGATTACCGAGGCTTACAACACCCTCTCCAATGAGCAGACAAGGAAAAGATACGAAGAAGAGATCTTCGGTGAGGCGGAGCAGCCAGCCGCCGACGCCGCGGAGAAGCTGGACAATCCAACTCTGGCAAAGGGAAACTTCTTCAAAGGTAAGAAGCTTTACATGCAAGAGAAATACCCCGAAGCGTTGAGATTCCTCGAGAATGCCGTCTCTCTCGACCCAACGCGATGGGAACATTTTTTCTTCCTTGGAATGACACAGGCAAAGAATCCACGTCTTCGCTCCATGGCAATAGAGAATCTTAAAAAAGCAATCACAATGAATCCTACGCTGGCGGAAGCTTATCTGGAGATAGGTATCCTCTATAAGAAGTGTGGTAAAATACCAGAAGCCCGAAACATGCTGAAGAGCGCTCTGGAATGGGAACCCAACAACTCCATTGTCGCTTTCGAGTTGAAAGAATTGGAAAAGAACACCAGCGGACAGAAATGATACAGTAAGAGTCATGCATGCCATACATTATTGATGGCAATAACCTTATAGGGCATCCCAAAGAGATCAACCTGAAGTCCCCGCATTCCCGAAAGATTCTCATCAAAGAACTTCTTGTCTTCCAGAAGGAAAGGGAAGCAACGCTCATCGTCGTATTTGACGGCCTCCCCAACGAGGATGTGAGCCGCGAGCATCTAGCGCTGGGAGGGCTGGAGATCCTCTTCGCAGGACAGAAGGAAGATGCCGATTCTCTGATCCTCAAAATCATCAGTAAATCTCCTGATCCTGCCTCTTTCATCCTCGTGAGCTCCGACAAAAGCCTGACAGACAGGGCGAAGCATCTGAAGGCGAATGTGATGAAGTGTCATCAATTCAGGAAAAAGATGGAAAGCTTAAAGACTCTCCGTAAGAGCAAGCTTGAGCCAAAGCTGGAGAAAGAAGAGGTGGATAAATGGGTTCAATACTTCAATGACCCCAGAAACAGAAAGATTTAGAAAGTTTTTTCAATCAATCTTTCAGGGTAATGATGGTGGCTCCATCGCCTCCTTCCTGCGGCGCTCCCGTCCGGTAGGAAGAGACGTGGGGATGATCTTTGAGCATCTCATGAATGGCCTGTTTCAGTCTTCCCTTTCCGATCCCATGGATCACACGTAGTTCACGGTGCCCCGCCAGAAAAGCATCATCCAAGTACTTATCAATCTCATCGAGAGCTTCTTCAACCCTCTTTCCGATGACGTTGATCTCCCGCGAGATAGCCTTCTCGGCAATCCTCACACTGACGGATTCTGGAGGCTTTTTCACACGGTTCTCCTCGAGTAGCGCCTCTCCAACGACGGCGCAGTCATTCATTCCCACCTTCAGGATCCTCTTTCCGACAGAAACTTCCAGCATTCCATCCGGCCGTACAGATTCCACAACCGCTTCCAGACCGAGTGACTGGATGAGGACCCGGCTCCCAGCTTTGATGGACCCAAGCGAGAGAGGCTTCATCTCTTCAAATTTCTTCTTGACAAAGGCCGATTCTATTTTCTCACGGAGTAGCTTCTCTTTCTTCATTCGTTCCCTGTCCAGCTTTAACTGATCCCTTTTCTCCTTCAGGTCGCCCAAAAGCATGTCCGCTTCAGACCGAAACTGGGCGATCAGCGCGGAGAGCTCTTTGTTGAATTTTTCCTTCGTTTCCGCTTCTTTCTTCTTGAAGTCTGCATCAAGCTTCTTCCGATCGGCTTCCAGTTCCTTTATCCTCTCTTCGAGTTCATACTTTTTCTTTTCGACGGAAACGGTGAGACTGCGCAGTTTCGTCAGATAATCTTCGGCTTCGGCGGCCGCTTCGCCGATGTAACGTTTTGCTCCCTCGACAATCTCGTCATCCAGCCCCAGTTGTCTCGCCACGTTGATCCCGCTCGAAGCTCCTGCCGCCCCCATGATCAGCCTGTAAGTGGGCTTGAAGGTCTTCTCATCGAACTCGACCGCTGCGTTGAGGACACCTTCCGTTTTGTATCCGTAGATCTTCAGACCACCATGATGTGTCGTGACGGCGATGAGCGCACCTTTTCTCTTGAAATACTCGATGATGGAAAGGGCAAGCGCCGTTCCTTCTGCCGGATCCGTTCCCGTTCCTATCTCATCGATGAGGATGAGCGAGGAATCGGTGACGGCTTTGGCCATCTTCGATACAGTATCGATGTGAGCGGAGAATGTACTCAGGCTGGCGGAGATGGACTGCTGGTCTCCAATGTCAGCGAGCACCTGCTTGAAGATGGGAAGCTGCATCTCCTCGGCCGGGACATGCATCCCCGATTGAGCCATTAGCACCAGCAGTCCGATCGTCTTCAGCGCTACTGTTTTCCCTCCTGCGTTGGGTCCGCTGATGATCATAGCCCTTTCTCTGGCGCCGAGTTCGGCGCTGATCGGTACTATCGTTCCCCTGGAGCCAAGCAGGAACTTCTCGAGAAGCGGGTGCCGTGCATCGACAAGCCTGAGAACGCCGCCGGAATCTATATCCGGAGAAGTACACCGGTAATCGATGGCAAACTTTGCCCTGGCGTTCAGCAGATCCACTTCCGCGATGATCTGTTCGGTTATCTTGATCTCGTCGAGGTGAGTTCTGAAGAGATATGTGTACCTCTTCAGGATCTTCTCAATCTCCACTGTCTCCTCTTCCGTCAATTTGATGATCTCGTTGTTCATATCGACCGTGGATATAGGCTCCACGAAGATTGTATGGCCGGTAGATGAGGTTCCGTGAATGATTCCCTTCACCGGGAATGGGGCATCCGTTCTGACGGGAATGACATACCGCCCGCTCCTGATTGTGATGTATTCATCCTGAATGATTCTGTCTGCTCCCGGCTTGAACATCATTTCATCCAGGCGCTCCTTGATCCTCTCCTTCAACTTTGCGATCTTCTTCCGGATCTGATAGAGCTCCTTGCTGGCAGAACTCTCTATATTTCCCTTTTCGGTGACATTGCCATCTATCTCTTTGACGATGGACTGAAGCTCCGGAAGAGTCGAAAAAAATCTCGAGAGGAGATAGTAGCTCAGCTTACCGAGTTTGGGGATCAGCTTCCTCACCTGGACGCCTGCCTTCAGAATCGAGAGAAGAGAATAGACTTCGAGCCCATTCAGTATGGTATCCTCTATCTTCAGTTTCTTGATTATCTCTTCGGGGTCCTTAGCATTAGAAATGGGAAAGGCTCCTTCCCTGTGATGGAAATGGACCGCCTCTGTTACCCTGTTCAATTCCTCCTGGATCAGGCTCTTTTCGAAGATCGGCTCCAGTTGACCTATCCTTTTCATGCCGATCGGCGTCAGGGCATAGGAAGCGAGCAGCATCTTGAGCTCATCATACTCCAGAACCCGCAACGAATACTCTTTCAGCTCTTTTTCCATAGCATTCAAAATCTATATAAAAACACCACTTCTGTCAATTCAAGGGTTCAGTCGCCAGGAATATCATTGCGAGCAACTATTTGAAGCCTTCTTTTATGAAGCGATTGGTCCTGTAAAGATAGTGGAATCCGGAGAGAACGATCAATCCGCAGGTGACCCATACGGCAACGGGGATGGTCGCAGATGATTCGCGCTCCACGCAGTTGAACAGAAGAAAGAGCCCCACGGTGATGGATTCAGAGAATGTCGTTATCTTTCCCCAGAAGGTGGGGGGAAACTTCTTGATCTGATAGATGAGATAGATCATGAAGCAGGTTATTACAATCATAATATCGCGCCAGATGATGAGGATGGTGAGCCAGAGTGGGACATGGTTCACCATATCGAATTTCGGGAAGATACGCGGATTATCGGGAAGAGTGAGGATGATAAAGGAGATCGTCATCAGCAGCTTGTCGGCAATAGGATCGAGAAGCGTGCCGAGGGCCGTATTCTGCTTCAGGTATCTTGCCACAAGTCCATCAAGGATATCCGTCATGGCAGCCCAGATGAAGAGTGAGAGAGCCAACCCGAACCTGTTGTTAAGAATGGAGATCACGAGGAATGGGATCAGGATGAGGCGGAGAAAGGTCAATTGATTCGCGAACGTCAGATTCGATAATATCCTCTTGAATGTAATACCCAATTTTTTCGATCCTAAATAAATGAATCTAATTTCTGCAAAAATTTTCTAATTTATATTATAAGAGAGAAAGCAAGTCAAATCATTTGTATGGCGACCAAAATTTTCTTTTATTTCATCCTTACTTGGTTATAAAATAGTGAAAAATGAAATTGGCATCTTGAATCGATGAAGCGAGATGAGAGGGTATGAACATCGATGAACTTCTTAAATTCATGGTGAGGCAGGGTGCTTCGGATCTTCATATCAAGCCAATGAGGCCACCACTCCTCCGCATCAAAGGAAGGCTCGTTCCCATTAAGACAGACCCCCTTATCCCCGACCTGATCAAGGAAATGTTGTACATAATCCTCACAGAGAGGCAGAAACGCTTTCTGGAGGACAATCTCTACCTCGAATTCGGTTATTCCCTGCCCGGAGTCTCCCGATTCAGGACCTCCATTTACTTCCAGAGGGGAACGCTGAGCTCGGTCTTCCGCAGAGTCCCGATCGATTTCCCAACAACCGATGACTGGGGCTTGCCGGAAGTCATCAAAGAATTTGCGTTTCTTCCAATGGGACTCATCCTCGTCACTGGCCCAACGGGCTCCGGAAAGTCCTCGACGCTTGCCTCCCTCTTGAAGCTTATCTCTGACTCACAACCCGTCCATATTGTTACAATCGAGGATCCTATTGAGTTCCTGATCAGGGATAGCCTTGCCTCTGTCACTCAGAGAGAAGTAGGGAGCGACACGAAGAGTTTCCATGATGCCCTGAGGAATGCATTGCGGCAGGACCCCGACGTCATCATGGTGGGAGAAATGCGGGATGTTGAAACCATGTCGACCGTTCTGACTGCTGCCGAGACCGGGCATCTCGTCTTCAGCACCCTCCACACGAACAGCGCCGCGCAAACAATCGACCGCCTGATCGACACCTTCCCGCCCGATCAACACAGGCAGATAAGACAGCAACTCAGCCAGGTACTTAAGGGGGTCATCTCACTGAACCTGGTGGAGAGGAAAGACGGCAAGGGTCTGGTCGCGGCCGTGGAGATCATGAAGGCAACACCGCGCATCCAGAAACTGATCGAAGAGGGAAACATCGTCGAGATCGAACGGGAGATGGAGAACTCCGTTTCCTTCCTGAGGATGCAGACGATGAACCAGTCACTGGCCGCACTCGTCCTCAACGCTGCCATCACGTTGGAAACCGCTCTTTCCTCTAGTATTAGCCCTGAGGATTTAGACCTCATGTTAAGGAAATATCTTTTTTCGAAAGAACGGATGACAGAATCCGGAGGTGAGACCATGGTTGAATCTCTTTCAGACTTCTCCAAAATCCTTGAACTGCAGGAGATCAAAAAGCTCTACGAGGAGCAGGAAGAGAAGCATCGAGTGGAAATGGCTTCCAAGAATGAGAGGATTGCCATGCTCGAGGAGGAACTGTCCCGAAAGGCCTCGATGATGTCAGGCTACGAAGGGGAAAGCAGCCGGCTCAGGGAGGAAAACGAGCGGCTCAAGGAGCAAATCAACATAATAAGGACAGAGTTAGAAGGAAAGATTGAAAGGCTTCAGAACCGGATCAGAGAGCTATCGCAGCAACAGCAGGAAAAAGAAGGGGGCAAGGGGATCTTCAGGCGCTGACCGTCGGCTGGTATCCGGCTTCTACTGTTCGTTTTTGGAAGAGGGGCGTTTTGTCGTCGTGATCGTCGAGATGGCATGTTTAAAGACCATTTGCTCCCCATTTTCTCCATCCAGGATGAGAGTGAACTTATCGAAACTTTTGATTCTCCCCGTGATCTTATTTCCATTGTTCAGAAAGACGGTTATTCTCAGCTTTTCTTTCCTTGCCTGATTGAAAAAATCATTCTGTATGCTTATGCCTTCGTTGCTCATCTAACCTCCATCCTGGAAATTTTTCCTGATTATACTACACTTTTTGATTTTGTAAATATTTATTGCGCAGCTTCCCCTTTATGAAATCAAGGATCTCTGCTGATGTTTCGGAGACATCATTCTCGTAAAAAAACCATTGAATGTTCTCTTCCTTGCGGAACCAGGTCATCTGTCGCTTTGCAAATCTCTTCGTGTTTCTTTTCACCAGTGCGATCATCTTATCGCGATCAATTTCTCCCCTTAGATAGGATACGGTCTCACGATAGCCGACTGCATTAAAAGCCTTGCATTCCGGATCGACGCCTGATTCCAGAAGGGACCGCACTTCTTCAACAAGACCATTCTTATAAAATTCCTCAACCCTCTCTTCGATATTCCTGTAAAGCCTGGCCCTTTTAGTATTGACTCCCACTTTGACACTCGCGTATCGATCCTGCCCAAAACTTTTCTCCTGGATCAGCTCGCTCATCGTTTTCTTCGTCTTCCGGTGCAGTTCGAGAGCCCTTATGATCCTCTGAGAATCGTGCCCGGATATCCTCCGAGCGCTCGCGGGGTCAACTTCATGTAGTAGAGAATGAAGGTGCTCTATCCCCTTCTCTTCCGCCAGCATTCTGAGTGATTTCCTGATCTCTTCATCTCTTGCTGGTGCCTCGAAGATCCCCTTGAGGAGTCCCCGGAGATAGAGTCCCGTCCCGCCAACAAGAAGCGGCAATTTTCTCCTCTTCCAGATCTCCTGGATGATCCTCTCTGCGCTCCTCACAAAATGGCCCAGGGAAAAATCATCCCCTGGCTCTGCCACATCTATCATGTGATGGGGGATCTGCTTTAGCACATTTATATCCGGTTTTGCCGTTCCGATGTTCAGCCTGCGGTAGACCTGGATGGAGTCGACGCTGATGATCTCGGCATTCAATCTCTGAGCAAGGAATAGCGCGAGGCGGCTCTTCCCGGATGCGGTCGGACCCACGATAATGATGAGTGTATCGGAGGACATTGAGTCCCTTGGCTTCTGTGTTAATTCCCTGAATATAGCAAAGAATACAAGATCACTTAGCGTTATGGAGCTGGTCCTGGTACTCGTTGATGGTCTCTTTAAGATGAGTCTCACAATATATTGAGTTCTTCTCCACTGGTTTCCCGCATCTCGGGCATCTCTTTATGGAAATCGCGCTGATCCCGCTGCCAAGGACCTTTACAAGAACTCCCGCCGCCAGCAATCCAGCGCCGCCATAGAAGATGTCATCGATGAAGTCGTTTAAGACGCTCCTCTCTTTGAAAAGGAATGTATCGATGAGAAGGAATATAGCATTGCACGCCAGGACGAAGATCCCCGCCTTCATCAGAAAGTTTGACATCGTCAAACTCCATTCATCCTGTCTGCAAAAGATATCTCAGCAAGATGAAAAGGAAAGAGAGGATCAGAACGACGATCAGTCCAAGAAGCCTGACCTTCGCCCTGTCACTCCTCCCGGCCAACATGACCCCTCTTTTAAATATAGGTTCCATGACCACAGAAAATCAAATCCGAAGATTCCGTGCTGGTCGCATGATGCAACTAAATGCTTGTTACCTTGAAGAAACATCTCTTCAATCGTAGGCTCTTATCAGGTCGATTCCAGTGTAATACCATTTGAGGATTTCTTCATAGGTCTTGCCGCGGATTGCCATCCCGTAGGCACCCACCTGGCATAGCCCGACTCCGTGCCCCCATCCCTTCCCGGAAAATGTCACGGAGAGCAACGTTCCGTCAGAACCTTGCTTCTTGTGCATCGTGAAGAGGGTATCCTTTAGCTGGAGGGCGTTGCGGATGTTGAGCCCCTTCACGGTGAACTCGCCTGCGCTTCCGGAAAATCTCATCTCGATGATCCGTCCCGATCTTCCTTTTCTGACTTCCTGAAGGTCTGCGAGGCTGCCGATCGGGATTTTCTGGTTGATCGTCTTTTCGAGCTCTTCCCTGCTCTTCGTCACCTCCCAGGCATAGTTGCTGGAATAGCGGTCGTCGGATGCTCCTTTCATCGGCGGTTTCCTCTCAAGATAATCGATCGCAGCGGAATCATCCAGATGGAATAAGAACTTGTCCCCGGGGATTAACTTGATCTCCTCGGCAGGGAAGATGTCACCACCGAAATAGTTGAAGAGGACGATCCGTGATGAAAGCGGGAATCTTGCAGGGCTACTCTCTGAAACCATGCCGA
>JBFMGF010000054.1 GCA_040752675.1 Acidobacteriota bacterium | reverse complement strand
CCGCTATTGCAAGCATTTTCACAGTTTGACTTGGAAGAAATGGATCACGATTTTTCTAACCAGCTGATATTATTCAAGTAACGTTGGGACACTACTGATATTTTATATCAACGCAGCCCTTTACACAATTTCAATCCCATATTGACCCGATGGCCCCGAGCGCATAGAATGAGATCACACAAACATCATTGAAAAGTAAATTGTTCTCGAGGATTAAGAGGCAATCTTATCGCTTCGACTGCAATGTTCATTCTCTTCATGACATTCCTGCTTACTTATTTCACGCTTTCGAATGCTGAGAGAGCGGAGACAATCCCATCGAGTATCGAACTCATTCTGGAAGAAGCGCAACAGGTTCAGGAGACGGATATCGCTGCCTGGCGATATTATCGATTCAAGAGACGTGTGGAGCGAGAGGAACTGGATGGTTCAGGAAAAGTTCTGAAGAGGGAGGAGATGGAATTTCTGATAACTCCTGGACACGATGGGTTCGATGAGATGCTGATCCGTCTGAATGACAGATCTCCGACGTCGGAGGAGATTACCCGTCATCAACGGCTTGCAAGGTTCAACAGGCATTACAGGACACTCGTAAGCGGAAGCGAAGAAGACGAGGAGACGGGCGGCTATTCTCTGAGAGATCTGATGCACCGTTCCTCCTATCAGTATGATGGTCAGGAAACAGTGGATGACCTGCTCTGTCACAGGATCAATTTCCATCCCGATGAAACGAGAAAGGGATGGTCTCTGAGAGGCAGATTCATTCAAGCTATGGCTGGAACTCTCTGGATTACTGTGGACGGATATCATCTCTATCGGGCCAGAGTCAGGATGGTCAGACCTATACCGATTCTCTTCTCGCTGGCAGAGATCTATGATCTTCAGATCCATTTTTCGAGCATGCCTGTATCGGAAGGGGTCTATCTCCCGCAGCGGATCGAAGTCATGACCTCAGGACGTGTCCTGATGATTCCGTTCAGAAGGCGCAACATCTTTAGCTATGGAAACTATATGCTCATAATTAAATGAGGGTTTCGTGCCCAGGCCTGGAGATTGCCCGCAGTGCAAGAGCGTCAATATCAATCTCTTGAATCATTTGCCAGAGTTCATATTCATAGTATAATATTAAAACTTGCATCAGTTCAGTTGAGGGAGAGTCATGAAGGAATGGAAGAGAGGGCTTCAGAGGATCTTATCATTTCCTGTTGCCTTTCTTTATCTCTGGTTGTGGCTTTCCTTTCCGATTCATTCATGGGAGCTGAAAAGCTCTTCCCGATTTTTTGGAAACTCCTCTCAAGAAGACCTGTGTGCTATTGTTTTCGCGCAGAGCAGAGCTCATGAAAATAATCAGCAGAGACATCTCCTGCAGAATCGCCCTGCTCCCATTCACGATGAGAGAACCTGTTCCATCTGTTCCCTGACTAAGAATCTAATCCTTACTAATTCGGCGAACCCTCCCGTATCTTTCCAGTTGCCCGAATGGTTTCAAACCGATCAGGAGCAACAATTCAAATTCTATGTTAAGGATATTTCATCTATCCGAGCCCCGCCCATCGATGATATCCAGAGCTAAACATATCCATTAGCGCCACGAAAGGATTTCTTCATTTCTCGTAAAATGAAAGAATAGCTTTGCGTGAGCGTGAAGATCACCCTCCATAATAATTGTGATCAAGATGATTCAGAAAAGGGGGATTAAAGATGAAACAGATGATCCTTGTTATTTATGCCATTTCTATTATGTTCTTCGCGATGCCCTGCTGGGCTATAGATGAGGAGTCGCAGAGGCCTATCTCACCAACTGGCAGGTATTTTCAAGTCTGGAATCCTGACATCAGCGTTATCGGCGACTTCCTGGGACATTATTCCAACAAAGAGAGGGGATTTGATGAGGAATTTCTCCTCCGAGAGATTGAATTGGGGTTTACAGCTTATGTGGATCCCTATGCCAGAGCGGATATCTTTCTTGGAATTCATAAGGAGATTCCAGAGGATGTTCATATCCATGACCATGAAGCCGATGGAGAAGGGGAGCAACACAGCCATTACCAATTGCACGTTGAGGAAGCTTATTTCACCTTCCTCACGCTCCCCTTTAATCTTCAGGCAAAAGCCGGTAAATTTCGAATCGCCTTCGGGAATGTCAACACACAGCATCTCCACAATGTCGTCTGGGTGGAATATCCCCTCGCTTTAAGAAACTATTTTGGAGAGGAGGGATTCGCTGGGGAAGGTCTATCTGTGAGCTGGATGATTCCCAATCCATGGGTTCATTACATGGAGCTCAATTATGAAGTTTTTAACAATGATCAGGAAGTTCTATTTGCCGGTCGTCATGCCGACGATTTTGTTCATCTTTTGCATTTAAAAAACTACTGGGATATTTCGGAAAACGCTTCCATCGAGGTTGGCTTGAGTGGCATGACGGCACCAAACGGCGGGGAGGGAAAACAGAGAACCACCCTCGAGGGGTTGGATGTCACCTTCAAATGGCGTCCCCTCAGAGAAGGGCTCTACAAGTCCTTTCTCTGGCAGACTGAGGTTCTCTTCTGTCAGAAAGGGCTTCCGGACTCGGAGCGTGCGGATTCCTGGGGCGCCTTCATGGCCTGGACCTATCAGTTTGCCAGAAGATGGTCTGCGGGAGTGAGGATGGATTCTTCTGCCTTCGCGAATCACTCCGATTTAAGGGAGAAGGAATATTCAGGCTATATCACCTTCGCTCAGAGCGAGTACTGCTTCTGGCGTGCTGGATATGCGGTGCTAAGCTCAGACATTAAGGAAAAGGATGGAGAACATCAATTCTTCTTACAACTAAATATCGGAATCGGCCCGCACAGGGCGCACGAATATTAATGGGAGGTAACTGAGATGAAAGTTAGAAATAATCTTGCATGTCTTCTCATTGGAATAACATCAATCATTGCTATTCTCTTGCCATGTTGCCCTTCTCATCCGCTTGAAGCTGCTCCATCAGAAGATTCTCAACCTCATAACCTGAAACATCACGAGCATAGGAATCCCGGAAAAATGAACATTGTGACAACAACTCCTGACCTGGATAGCATTGCAGAAGCCATTGCCGGAGAAATGGGAAATGTGAAGAGTATTGCTACGGGCTATCAGGATCCCCACTTTGTTGAAGCCAAGCCAAGCTACATGATGATGGCGAAGAAAGCGGATCTCTGGATTCGTATTGGTCTGGAACTGGAAATCGGCTATGAGCAACTCATCATAGATGGTTCAAGAAACAGGAACATTCGCTTTGGAACTCCCGGGCATCTCGATGTCTCGGAAGGAGTTCTTCTGCTGGAAGTTCCAACGACTCAGAAGGTTGATCGTTCAATGGGGGATATTCATCCCTATGGCAATCCACACATCTGGCTCGATCCCTACAATGTCAGAATCATGGCAAAGAATGTCCACAGGCGCCTGATGATGCTGTCACCGGAAAATTCGGAGTATTTCGATAAAAATCTATCCGAGTTTTTAAGAAAGCTTGATGAGGCCACTTTTGGTCCTGAAATTGTGGCCATCTTAGGCGGGGAGAGGGCCTGGCTCATGCATCTTTCCGGAGAGCTGGACTTTTTTATTGAAGAGCATAATAGAAAAATAGAGATGGAAGGGAACACTCCAGCGGAGGCTGGAAAGATTCGTCTGGGAGGATGGATGGGAAAGATGAATCCTTACCGGGGATGGAAGATTGTCACCTATCATCGAAGCTGGTCGTACTTAGCAAACAGATTCGGCATCATTGTGGCCGATGAGCTTGAGCCAAAACCAGGAATCCCTCCCAGCCCGGGTCATGTGCTGGAAGTTATCAATAAGATGAAGGCGGAAGGGATCAAGATCATACTGATGGAGCCATATTACAGTCTCAGAGCACCGGATCTTGTATCGGAAAAAACAGAAGCAAAAGTCGTCATGGTTGCCAACTCCGTGGGTGGAGAGGAAAAGGCGCAGGATTACCTCTCACTCATGGACAACATTATTGAGAAACTTGTTCATGCATTTGAAAGTCAGCCATAGACGGAGGCCTTAAGGAGGGATTTATGTCCGAGATAATCGGGTTGCTTGCCGCCCCATTTGCCATCTGTTTGATTCTCGCAGGAATCCATTGCTATCTTGGGCTCCATGTGGTCAGCCGCGGGGTCATTTTTGTTGATCTTTCGCTGGCTCAGGTAGCCGCCCTCGGAGCCACCACGGCTCTCCTTGGAGGATATGATCTCCAGAGCCAGGAAGCCTATCTGACTTCCCTTTTCTTCACATTCATCGGAGCGGCGATTTTTGCCCTGAGCCGCATGAGGGAAGAACGGATTCCCCAGGAAGCGATTATCGGTGTCGTCTATGCCGTCGGTTCTTCGGCGGCAATATTGATCCTCGATCGAGCACCGCATGGCCATGAGGCCATCAAATCAATGCTCGTTGGAAGCGTTCTCTATGTCACGTGGAATGATGTCTGGGTGACCCTCACCATCTACCTTGCAATCGGAATCATCCACTATCTATTACGCCGCAAATTCATGCTGATCTCCATGAATCTCCAGGAAGCGCGCCGCCTCGGGCTGTTTATCCGCTTCTGGGACTTCCTCTTTTACGTTACGTTCGGGATTGTAGTCACCAGCTCGGTCAAGATAGCCGGTGTCCTTCTCGTCTTCAGCTACCTCGTTATACCCTCTGTCTGTGCAATGCTTTTCACTAACAGCATCGGAAAGAGGCTCGCCATAGGATGGACAATCGGCTTTCTGGTAAGCATCCTGGGTCTTTACTTCTCAGCGCTCTTCGATCTTCCCACGGGTTCGACCGTAGTGACAACTTTTGGCGCGGTTCTCATACTATCCGGGCTGGCTCGTCTGGCGATACTGCGGGCGGGGTGGCTCAAGGCTTAAGGATCCTGGATCGATTCGAGGACTTTCTTCCTCTTTCAATGGAGCATGTGGAATCGATCCCGCCGCGCGTGTTGTAAATGGTAGCCACTTTCATGTATTTCGGTCTCAGAAGTAGATAGAGGTCCTTAAAGATCCTGTTGGTAGCTTCCTCCTGATAGATTCCCACGTTGCGGAAGGAAACAAGATAGTATTTCAATGATTTCAACTCCACGATCTTGCTGCCGGGGATATATTCCACGAAGATCGTTCCGATATCTGGAAGCCCTGAAAAGGGGCAGACTGCTGAAAATTCGGAAGTCTTGTACTGGATCGACTGTTCCATTCCTCTGTAAGGAATGACGGTGAGAAAATCTGTTCTGATGCTATCCGGTTTCTCAAAGCGGAAGATCCTTCCTTCCGCAATCGGTTCTCTCTTTCTCAGTCGCAGTTTCTTCTGGTCATTCATATTCACCTCGCGATATCATTTATTTTAATTTCCAGGGTTCTTCATTGGATTCCTCATTCTTTTTCTCTATGCATGAGATGAGAGAACGACCTTCGGCTGGACTACCGCAAGTCTGGAGGTCTTATCAGAGATAGACGAAGATAATCCAATGCCCAGAAATCTTCCTTCTTTGGAATGTACCTGGACCTCTTTTCCATCCAATGTGCCGATTGTCCTGATGCAGCGGGACTCCGGAACAGGGTTTCCGCGCTTGAAAATAGTGGCGCCATCCTCGTCAAGAAATATGGAAGGAAGCCTGAGTGAAATCTTTGAGAGGGGGATGACGATTCTCCGGAGATCTGCATTCGTGGATTTCTTGAATATGGACAGGTCATGAGCATCGCTCAGATGGAAGCCGCCACAGACGATCCTCTTGAGCTCGCTCAGATGAGCTCCACATCCCAGAATCCTGCCGAGATCGTGGGCAAGAGACCGTATGTACGTTCCGGCGGAGACACTGGCTTCAAAATAGATGCAGTTCTTCTTGAGCGACGTCACTTTAAAAGAGTGAACAGAGACATCCACAGGCTTTAGCTCCGGAGCCTGTCCTTTCCTGGCCAGATTGTACGATCTTTCTCCCGATACCTTCTTTGCCGAGTAGGGTGGGGGAGTCTGTTTGATCCTGCCAGTCAGAGTGCGGGCAATCTTCTGAATGGATGCTTTAGATAAACTTTTGATGCTCGAAGATGAAACTACCTTCCCATCCGCGTCATAGGTGTCGGTAGCGACTCCCAGGGTGATCCGTCCCCTATAAACCTTATCTTCACGGGCGATGAAGCTTGCAAGCCGCGTAGCTCTGCCCAGGCACAGGATCAGGAGTCCCGTTGCCATCGGATCCAGCGTTCCTGTATGCCCGATTCGTCTCATCCCGAGACGTTTCCTGGCCTGGCCCACGACGTCATGGGAAGTTATCCCGGGTGGCTTGTCAATCAGGAGGATTCCATCCATCTCGCTCGGTGAACTCCAATAACTGAGGCGTCACTTTTTTCCCTCCTCATCTCCCATTTCTTTCAGTATCTCATCGATCCGGAACCCCGTGTCGATCGATTCGTCAATGAGAAATCTGAGCTCGGGGGAATATTTAAGCCTCAGGTTTTTGTACATCCTGTGCCGGATGAATCCCGATGCTCTCTCGAGCGCGGCCAGAATCTTTCCTCTCATTTCAGCATCCTTCTCAATGGAGGAGATGTATACGCGGGCGTGCTTCAGGTCTCTGGAGACGTCTACGCCAGTCACGGTTATGAAACCGACTCCAGGATCTTTCACCTCTTTGAGTATTATGTCGCTGATCTCCTTCCGGAAGAGATCGGCCACGCGTTCAGTTCTTTTTCCTTTCATTATCGTTCTTTCTCAGAGAGCCGCCTCCGCTATTTCAGAAGAATTCGACTTTCTCTTCGATGATGTTCCCGGGGAGCATGTTCTCTATCTCGCCATGGATCTTCTGGAAGGTCTCTTCGAGAAGCGAATCCTCGTTGGAAACAGACACAATGGCGATGGTCGAACTCTGCCAGAGGTCGTGACCATCCACTTCAGAAACTGCGACGTTGTACCGGGACCTCATTCGATCTTTAATGCTTTTGATGACTCTCCTTTTATCCTTGAGGGAATGGCAAGCAGGGAGGAAGATCTTGAATGTATATAACCCGATTCTCATACAGGGTGAGATGACTAAATGCTTTTTTCGATGACCTTTTCCATCCTGAAGGCTTCGATCTGGTCGCCGATCTTGATGTCGTTGAACTTTTCGATCCCGATTCCGCACTCGAGCCCGGACTTGACTTCCGATGCGTCATCCTTGAAGCGCTTTAGAGATGTGATCTTACCTTCGTAGATGACGATGTTGTCCCTCAGAAGCCTCACATCGGCGCTACGGAGGATCTTTCCATCAATGACGGCGCACCCGGCAATGGTCCCGACTTTGGAGATCCTGAAGGTTTCCTTGACTTCCGCTCTTCCCAGATAGACTTCCCTGAAGGTCGGTTCGAGAAGCCCGGCCATGGCATTTTTGATCTCATTTGTAATGTTGTAGATGACCGTGTGCAGCCTGATGTCCACTTTTTCTTTTTCGGCGAGATCAGCGGCGCTCCTTTCCGGACGGACACTGAATCCGATGATAATGGCATTAGAGGCGGATGCCAGCAGGACGTCGGTTTCGGTAATGGCGCCGGGAGCGCTGTGGATGGTCCTTATCTTGATCTTTTCCGTGCTAAGATCAGCGATGGTCTTTGCCAGGACTTCGATGGAGCCCTGCGTGTCAGCCTTGAGGATGAGGGGAAGTTCCTTAACGGTTCCCTCCGCGATCTTCTGGTGGAGATCTTCCAGCGTCAGGCGGGAACTCTTCGCCAGTCTTTCCTCTCTGAGCTTGGACTGCCTGTAGGAGCCGATCTGTCTTGCCCTCCATTCCTCGGCGATGACCTGGAACTTGTCGCCTGCTTTCGGCGGCCCTTCCAGGCCGAGCACTTCAACAGGAGTGGAGGGTCCGGCTTTTCTCACCCTGTTGCCGCGGTCATCGAACATGGCTCTGACCTTTCCGTTTATTACACCCACAATAAAAGGATCGCCATCTTTCAGCGTTCCGTTCTGCACGAGGACAGTCGCCACCGGTCCTTTTGTCTTGTCAAGCCTTGCTTCGAGAACGGTTCCTGCTGCTATCCGATTCGGATCTGCCTTGAGCTCCGCCATGTCGGCGACTAGAAGGATCATTTCCAGGAGAAGATCCAGATTTTTCCTCTGCTTGGCGGAGACTTCCACACAGACGATCTTTCCACCCCACTCCTCGATCAGGATGTCATGCTCTGCAAGCTGTTTCTTAACCCGGTCCGGGTTAGCCTCCGGCTTGTCTATCTTGTTGATAGCAACGACTATGGGCACGTCGGCAGCGCGAGCGTGGTTGATTGCTTCGAGAGTCTGGGGCTTAACACCATCATCAGCGGCTACGACGAGGACGACGATGTCCGTGACTCTTGCCCCCCTTGCTCTCATCATGGTAAAGGCTTCATGACCGGGGGTATCCAGGAAGACGATCTTCCTTCCCTTGATGTCAACGTGGTAAGCACCCAGTTTCTGCGTAATGCCGCCGTGCTCTGTGGCGATGATGTTCGATTCTCTAATGGCATCGAGCAGTGATGTCTTTCCGTGGTCGACGTGCCCCATGATGGTCACGACGGGATCGCGCGGAACGAGATTCTCACCCTTGATCTCTTCAAGATCCTGCTGTACAGCCTCCTCTTCGAAAGAGATGATAGTCGGGTTGAAGTGGAACTCCGATGACACCCACTTTGCCATCTCGTTATCGAGGGGCTGATTGATCGTGACGAAGAGCCCCTTCCCCATTATCTTCTTTATGATATCTTTCGATTTTATTCCTGTTTTTTCGGCCAGCTCTTTGACTGTCACCCCTTCCGTTAGCATTATGTCCCTGACTACTGGAGGGGCTTCCTCGATGGGCGGCTTCACGATTTTTAATGGTGGCGGAGCAACGGAAATCTTTTCTTTCGGTTTGATGGGCTTTGGCCTGGAAGGGGTTGGCAGTCTGAGTGCCTCGAGACTCGCACTCCGTACTTCTCTTTCCTTTTCTTTAGCTTCTCTAACTTCCTTTGCTTCGCCCCTGATGATGGCGACGGGTTTCAATCTTCTTTTTATCGGCACTGCGGGCGTGGCAGGAGGCATCGGCTTCACTTCTACCGGTTTTACTTTTGCCTTCTGGGCCTTGTAGATTTTTGCTCCTATCGCTTTGGGTTTTTCAGCGACCTTCTTTTCTGGCTTGATCGCCCTCTTGATCTCGACGACTTTGGCTTCCGGCTTAACTTCGGCTGCTACTTTCCTGGACTCTGCCATCACCTCTTCTTCCGCTTCGACTGCTATGACCGGGACCTCGGCTGGAACTTCCTCTTTCTTCCTGGCCGCCTTCTTTTTCTCTAATGCGAGTCTCCTCTTCTCGGCAGCCTTAGCCTCTCTTTCTTTCTTCTTCGCCTTGGCCATCTCCTTCTTGAGGCGCTCCTTCTCTATCTTCTTGATCTCTGTGATCTGATCCTTTATCTCCCTGGCGACATCCGCATTCACAGGCTCCATGTCAGATTTCACACTTATTCCAAGATCGGCAAGGATGTCAAAGATCAACTCCTCATCGACTTTAAGTTTCTTGACTAACTGGTAGATCCGGACCTTATCCATCGTCTATGAATTATTCCTCCTCTTCAGAGGCCACGCTTTGCTCATCGGCAGCCTCTTCTTCCTCTTCCTTTGCTTTCAGTTCTCTTTCTTTGATGGCGACAGCCACCGCATCATGGATTCTTAGCGCAGTTTTTTCGCCTATACCCGGGATGGCCGTAAGTCTTGCCATGGAAGCATCTCTCAGTTCCTCAAGATTCCGGAAACCGTGCTCCAGAAGGGAGGATGTGATCTTGGAACCGATCCCCTTGATGCTCTTGATCTCCTTTGTGGCTCTGGCGATGCGATCCATTTCGACTTCGATCTCCGCCTTCTTCTCGGATTCGCTCTTAATGTCGAGCTTCCACCCAACGAGGGCAGAGGCCAATCTCACGTTCTGTCCTTTCTTTCCGATAGTCAGGGAGAGCTGGTCATCGCTGACGATCACTTCCATCACCTTCTCAGACGGATTTTTCATCGTGACTTTATTGATGCTGGCCGGGCTCAGGGCATTGGTCACGAGAACGACCGGATCGTCGTTCCAATGGATGATGTCAATCTTCTCCCCGCGAAGCTCCCTGATGATGGACTGGACCCTCGTTCCCTTCATCCCGACGCATGCACCTATGGGATCGATGTCCTTATCCTTGGATTTGACGGCGATCTTAGTCCGTTCACCCGGCTCTCTTGAAACACTCTTGATCTGGACCGTTCCGTCATATATCTCCGGAACTTCCATCTCGAATAGTTTTCTGATGAGCAACTCATCCGTTCTCGAGACGATGACCTGAGCACTGGTCTTTCCCATTCTGTCGACGTCGATGATGACCGCTCTGATCCTGTCTCCCTGATTGTAATGTTCCGCCTTTGACTGGTGGCTCTTGGGGAGGAGCGCCTCCGTCTTTCCTATATCGATGATGATGTCGCCATGCTCGAACCTCTTAACGGTCCCGTTGATGATCTCGCCGATCCGTTTGCTGTATTCCTGATAGATGTTCTCCCGCTCAGCTTCCTTCACTTTCTGAAAGATGACCTGTTTGGCTGCCTGAGCGGCGATCCGTCCAAAGCTGGAAATTGACTTCGGGAATTCGAGCATGGAGCCTATTTCTGCATCAGGACTGATCTTCTTCGCTTCTTCGAGAGTGATCTCTGCCAGCGGATTTTCGACCTTCTCCACCACTGTCTTCACTGCAAAGACTTCCAGGATCCCTGACTCCCGATCGAACCTGGAACTCATCGGCTCCTCGGATCTAAAGAATTTTTTAGCTGCTGCAACGATTGCGTCTTCAACCGCGCTGATGATGACATTTACCTCAATCCCCTTGTCACGGCTGAGATGTTCGATTGCCTGTAGAATTTCGTTAGCCATTTTTCATCGTTCCTTCTTACTCGTAGATGATGTTAACATAATTAAAAATTTTTAAAAGAGCATTGCGTTCAGATTTCTATTTCCAATCGGGCACTTGCGATTGAGGAGAGGGGAATCTGCACATCCCTGGTTTCCCCCTTTCTAACATCCACTTCGAGTGTGACGATTCCATCGGAAAAGCCTTTCAGTCGTCCCTTGAAATTGCGCTGCCCGTCAATCGCATCGTGCGTCCTGATCCTCGCGGCCTTTCCGGCATATCTAGCATAGTCTTTCTCGGAAAAGAGAGGACGATCGAGACCCGGAGATGAAACCTCGAGAGTGTAGCTGAATGGGATGAAGTTCTCCACGTCGAGTTCCGTGCTCAACTGGTGGCTGACCCTCTCGCAATCGTTGATGTTGACCCCTTCCTCCTTGTCGATGAAGACCTTCAGGATACCCCGGTGCCCTTCCTGTTTTAGTTCCAGATGGAAGAGCTCGAGCCCCTCGGCCTCGACGACTTTCCTGGCGAGTTCCCTCGCCTTCTTTCTGATCTCTTCTAAAAACTTATCTATCATAACCTGCCTGGATAGATGAACTCTTTTGCAGCCGCTTTCCTCTGCTTTCGCTTTCAGCTTTCGCTTTTTGTGCTGTAAAATGAAAAAGTGGGCATTGTCAAGCCCACTTCAAGCGGTTCAACGCCCTTCTTTATAGCACAAAGCGATTGGTTTATCAATACAATTCAACAGAATATGCGTATGGCGGCTCTATTTTGAAGAGGAGTTGTTGTGTCTGATCAGACTGGAGTAAAGACTTTTGAGGTTTTCGTCGGAGGGGTTGATGCTGAGCCCTTCATGGGCTGCTGCGATAGCCTGATCGTTCTTTTCAAGGCGAGCATAGGCTAAGGCTATACCATAGTGGGCGCTGGAGCCGGTAGCACCATACTTCTTCGCATTCTGGAAAGCCTCAAGCGCTTCGGTCGTTTCACCGCTCTGCAGATAAGTGCTTCCAAGATTGATCCAGAGGGAAGGGTTACGGGAACCGAGGGAGGCTGCTCTCTCAAGGGAAAGCTTTGCATCATTCCAGTCGCCGATTGCCATGCATGCCGTTCCGAGGTTGAACAGGAATTTCTCGCTATCGGGGTAGATCTCGAGCGCCTTCCGGAACTCTTTGATAGCTTCATCGATGTTTCCTTTCCTCTTGTTCAGAACGCCGAGAATGTTGTGATACTCATCGATGCGATCGATCTTCCCGAGAGCCTTTCTGATGATCGGCTCGATCTCGTCTCCTCTTCCCTGTGATTCCAGAAGATAGAAGAGCTTAAGGGCAGTGCTAACAAGAGCGGGGTCTTCTTCGAGGGATAGTTGATAGTAGCGTTCCGCATCGCTTTTATTTTTCTGGAATTCGGCAAGCCTTCCCAGACATGCATTCCTGACGGCTCCCTTCTTTATTCTTGATTTCCATTTTTCATAAGCTGAGTATGCGCTCTGAATATCTCCCCTCGTGAGGTAAAGCTCCACTATCCAGAGGATGTCGTCATCACCGAGGTCCGGGTAATGGTTGAGCGCCTCTTCGAGCATTTTGATGGCATCTTCGATTCTGCTCTGCTGGGCATAGATCTCGGCGAGCATCTCGTAGGTCTTTGGAAGCCTCTTCTTCTTCTGAGCGAGGAGGAGCTGCTCTTCCGCCTTTTTGAGATCTCCCTGCTTCAGATGGAAAGTGGCAAGATTTCGATGATATGTGGCATTAGTCTCGAGAGCCGCCTTAGATTCACCGCTATCGGCTGCTCTATCAGATAGGTCCCGGGCTTTTCTATCCGAATCGTTTGTTGCAGAGGGACGTTTGGAAGGTTTAGTATCTTCGGCGCCGATGTAGCCGAGGGCTCTCAGGTTTGCAAGCATCTCTTCCTGCGCTTCAAGCGGTATCTGCGGTTGTTCCATCCCGGGCCGCTCGCCAAAGGCTTCATAGGAAGCTATCCATCGTGTCGGAAATTTCTGGAAGAACTCCGGCGTGAATGCTTTTTCGATGATCCTGCCTCTTATGTCCTCCGGTTGAGGAAAGCCCATGATGGCAAGAACGGTCGGGAAGATTTCGAGGAGCGACACCCTGCCGATATCGCCTCTTGCGACGTAAGGTCCGCTAAGAATGAATATTCCATATTCATTGTGCCATTCTACAGGCTGGTTCGTCGTGTAAGGAAGGATATCCTCTGGTCTGTCTGAACCGTAACGGAACCCGTGGTCGGAGATGACCATTACTACTGTATCCCTGTCAATCTTCCTGAGAAGCTCTCCTATGAGCTTGTCCTGATAGATGTAGAATTCCGTGACGGCGCGGCTGTATTTTCTGAAATCCTCATCGGAACAGATCTTCATCTGCGGCGGCAGGCAATGCTGGAATCTGTGTCCAACCATGTCGATGGCTTCATAGTAAACGGAAACGAGGTCGAAATCGCCTCTGTCGAGGATATCCAGGGCAACCCGATGATAGTTCTTCGTGGCTGCGAGGGCTTTGATCATGAAGGCGACCGGGTGCTGGACAGGGAGTGTTCCCCCGTCCTCATCCTTCTGAGGGGGTTTGCGTGCCTCACTTTGTCCCTCCCTGAACTCCTCCTGCGTGATATCGATGAATCTTCTCACTTCGTGGTAGGTTATATCTTCAAGATTGTGAAGCTCTCCTTTTATCTCATCGTAATATTCGGGCGGATCGGTGATCCCGTAAGGTTTCTCCTTAGTCTCTCCGGCAGACTGAAAGAAGGAGTGGGTCAGAAGCTCGGTGACCATGATCCCGTTGATGTCTTCGGCGGGGAAGGTGGCCCACCAGGCGATGAAGGCCGACCTCCTGTTAAAGTCGGAGAGGATGTTCCAGAGAGCTCTTGCTTTCCTGAAGTTGCTCGTTATGGGAATCTTCCTCTGGCTCGAGGGGTCATAGGCAAGAAAATCGGCGATGCCATGGACGTCCGGCGTCTGGCCGGTGGCTATGGTCGTCCAGAGGAGAGGAGACATCATGGGGTCGATGGAGCGCATGGTCGCCCTGACACCATTTTTAACGAGCCTCTGAAGGTTCGGGAGCTTCCCACTCTTCATGAGCGGGTCGATGATCTGCCAGTCAGCCGCATCAAGACCGATGATGAGTAGTTTAACATCGGTGGGATTGATCTTGCTTTCGACCTCATCCCTCATCCTGGCTGAGAATGCGGGATCGGTGAATGTCACGCTCCAGTTCAGATCCGAGATGGTAATCCCATGCTTTGAGAATATCTCCATGATTTTTTGAGTAATGACTTCTGAAATCCTGGCCCTGGGGGAGATATCTGCGGCAGGGAATAGTGGAAAGATCTCCCTCGATCCTTCCGCCAGCAGGTTCGTGAGAAAACCTGCCCGTCCATTCTTGACGATAACCTTTCTTGATGGAGCTGGGATGTTCGAAGGGTCGATCAGATAATTCATCCTGACTTTCAGGACACCCTTCAGTCTTTCCCGTGAGCTTATCTCGATACCGTCGAGCTCCAGACTTGATGATGCTGGGATGATCAGGATTCTCGCATAGGGGAGCTTGCAATGAATTCCCTCTCCATAGATGCTCCCCGAGGTTATTCCGATATGATCGGCGGGAATCCTGACAAAAGAGAGGTATGAAGAAATCAGGATAAGTGCACATATGATGATGATCAGGGTGATAATGATCTTTTTCATACTTGCCTATTATTAAATCATTTAATTTTTCATTTAACAATAGCCAGAAAAATGATCAAGATTTGTCCGGGTATATGTGGCATGTTATAATCGAAAAAAATGAAAATGCATGCCCGCAAAGGACGAGATGCTCCTGTTACTATATTGCTGATTACTCTTTTTCTACTTTTATTCTTTGCCTTTTCAGCGGCGAGTGATCAAAAGAAAACTTCCGAATCTCAGAAGGACAGGCCGATTAAGACAGACCTGACGGAGAAAGTGGATGTCAGTCTTGTCCTCCTCGAGGCGATAGTTCATGACAAGAAGCGAAACCATGTCCGCGGCTTGAAAAAAGAAGATTTCCAGGTTTTTGAAGAAGGAAAGGAACAGAAGATCGCTGTTTTTGAAGAGGTGGACCTGACGAGGAAAGAGGCCTTTGAAGAAGCCGTGGAGAGCAAAGCTCCCGGTGCTTTGAAAGAAGACGTGCAGCGGGATTCCGCTGAAATAAGCTCTCCACTGGAGCACAAGGGGCGCGTCTTCCTATTCCTATTCGATGTTTACAACAGCCCTTCCGCCCTCTTTGTGAGCCAGGCGAAGAAGGCGGTCAGGGATTTCATGGAAACCAGGTTCAATCCCGGCGATATTGCAGCGATCTATGAACTGACTCCAGAGCTGATGATGACCTGCGAGTTCACATCTGACTGGAGGGAAGTGATTGATTCGCTGGAAAAGGTGCGCTTCTTCCCGGGGAAAAATATTGGAGAGCAACTGCTCGAAGAGGCAGCAAACTTCAGGATCCCCTCGAAGGAGGATTCCCAGTGGAGGATCGCTCAGGCTGCTGCTTTGAAAAATCAGATCTTTCGCCAGGAGAGGCAGAATTTCTATCAAAATCTCGGCAGCCTCTCCTTCACTCTGGCCGAGTTCCCGGGAAAGAGGATGATCGTTTTATTCTCAGGTGGCTTTCCGATGACGGTTCCTGGTGATATTAACGACGATTTTGGAGGCTTCACCCCTGCTTTCCGCGATCTCATTGCCAATATGGCTAAGAACAATGTCTCCATATACACATTTGACGTTGGAGAGACGCTGAGCTTTGCCGATGCCACGCAGAGCGTGGATTACAGGATTGCCCTCGGCAAGCTTGGGCTTGGCGAAAATTTCTTAGAGGAGATCGGGCTCGGAGGCTCCTTCTTCAGAGATTCCACGCAGGTGCGGAAGCAGATCCTTGCCGTCTTCGGAAATGAGACGGGGGGAGCCTTCATGATCAACCCCGATTACAAGGAGGGACTCGCCAGCCTCGATGACGATACGAATCATTACTATCTGATTGGATATTATCCAGCGGAAAAGGTTGAGAAGGAGAGGTACAGAAGGATAAAGATCAAAGTCTCAATGGAAAACACGACAATCATTTCGAGAAGGGGAAGATTCGCGACGAAAGGGGAGCATGATAATAAGAAGAAGATTGCTCCCGAATCCACTCTGCAGGATGTCAGGAAGCTCCAGATGGATATAAAAAGATCGGAAGATACAGTCATCCCCTGTGCGATTTCGACGATATTCTCTCCTGCAGAAGAGGGGAAGACCAGAGTCACTTTTGCCATCCAGATCCTTGACCGGATCGAACCATTCATCAACGAACAGGGAAACGGAATCGTGGACATGACCCTTAGGATATTAGCCAGCTCGGGGGAAGTGACGATAGGCTCTATCGAGAAGGATATCAAGGCGATTCTCAAGCCTGAAGGAGCTTCATCTCTATCCGGAGGTTTTCGCATCTTGGAATATATGGATCTCGTTCCAGCCATCTATGATTTTCAGGTTTTTCTGAGGTTGAACGGGATGGGGAAGTACATGCTCTGGTCCAAGGCGCTTGAAGTTCATAGTTTTAAGAGTGGGGATCTCGATCTGGGCTCCTTTTCTTTCGCCTTGGCGCAGTCGTCCCCTCTCCTCTTTGATTCCTACGCGGATGAAGTGGCAGCCGTGAAGAGACCGGAAGAAGCGAGAGAAACAAAGGAGGCAACCGAAACAGAAAAGATGAAAGAAGAGGCTGGCGAGACGAGAATAACACAAGAAGCCAAAGAGACAAGAAGAGTATCTGAAGCGGGTCAAAAGGCTGTCAGCCACCCCTTCGAATTGAGGAATGGGTTCAGGATTGTCCCTGTAGCGATCCGAAACTTCCGGAAGGGAGAAAGCATCTATCTCTTCTACAAGATCATGAATGCCCAGCGCCTGGAAGGGAACGGAAAACCCGATCTTGATCTGGATTTTAAACTTCTTGAGCAGGAGGGGAGCCAGCCGCCAGCAGGGCTGAAGCCATATGCGGATATTCAGGCGACACTTCTCTATTTCGGACCAGAGAAGGAAGGGACGAACTTAGATGCTCTCATCGAGTTAAAGATTCCAGGACAGGAATATAACCCCGGTTTCTACCGGTTGCGGATCACCGTAAAGGACAGGAGATCCGGCAGCACTATCACCCATGAAGAAAAAATTCAGCTCCTGTAAAAAAGAGATTCATCCTGTAAGAAGAAGTTCAAAGGGACAAAAAAAGGGGCACCTGAGTGCCCCTTTTTAATAGCCTCTAATCCGCAACTACCAGGACCACCTTGCACTGAGCCTTACCGTCCTTGGTGACTGATATTCTATAGGTACCAGATAATCCGGGTCGGTCAGACCGGCCTGATATTCCACGTTATCGTTGAAGCCTGTTACGGCCTGTGAATTGAAGAGGTTGAAGACGTCGAGCATGACATTCAGGTCAGTCTTTCCGATCTTGAACGGGTAGGCGAGATGGAGACCGAACGTGGCAGTATCTGGCGTCCTTCCGAGATAACCTCTCGACACTTCCTTGTAATCCTTCAGGAAGACCCAGGAGGAGTAAGCATCAGGATCATTGAAGTAGTCGTAGAGATTATCGGTTTCTCTTAGTCTCAAATCATCAACAGTGCCATCTGCGTCGGCGTCTATCAATACCCAGTAATTGTAGATCGGATCGGCACCGGGGATCTCCCCGGAGTTCTGATAGTTCGGATGCGCGAGGAACGGAGTTCTTGGCGTACCGGATTGCCAGTTGAAATTGACACCTATGGACAGGCCGATCGGAAGCTTATAAGAAGTGTAGATGTTCAAGGTGTGCGGCCTGTCGGTGTTGAGGTATCCAGGATTGAACTGACCCCTCATCATGTAAGAGTTGGGGAAGTCGAAGAGCGATGTGATGTTGGGGTCGCTCTGGCCATTGTCGTTCCTGAACAGCCCCTCATAGTTACCGATCAGTTTGGCATACCGGTAAAAGGCATAGAGCATCCAGTTATCGGAGAACCTCTTGTTGAGGATGAGCTCGAGAGCTTTATACTCCCTCTCAGGATCGAAGACTGCTGCTGCTGGAGTGTTTTTCCCTGGATTGGCGAGAACATACTCTCCGAATGGAGCGGCAGGGAACGTTGTGCTTTCAGGGCTTGAGAGAGAACCTCCAAATGGGTCGTATGGATATCCATAAGAATATCCATAGTACCAGTTCTGGATCGATTCCAGTGGCGTGTACTGGACATCCTCGAGGACGCGGCCCTGCTTCCTGAATATGGCTCTCGCTTCCACGGCCAGATCTGGAGTAAGCTGCTTGGCATAGCCGACGAGGACTTCATCGACATACGGGAGCTTCGTCCCATCCTCGATCCTGGTCTTTTCTAATCCCTGGAAGTAGATCGTTCTACTCCTTCTGGTTGTCAATGCCTTATCAGTGAACTCCATTCTGCTGATGCCGACTTCATTGCTCAGAGAGCGGACAGCCAGGTCATTCGGGATCCTTTCATAGTATCTGGCCATATTCGCGTAAATCTTATCCTTGCCATTGGCAAAGAGGTCCCAGGTGAATCCTGCTCTTGGCGCAAATGCCCAATCGAACTTATAGCTCGATGGCTCATAAGTCTTTGGTATCGGGCGGAGAGTGTGGACGACCGGATCCTGTGAAAATGGAAGGGTGTAGGTACCGGCACCGGTGATCTCCTGCTGGGTCGCTCTCAAACCGAGTTTGAGGTTGAAGTGGGCGCCAAGCGCTAAGGTGCTCTGAACGAATGCGTTCCACTCTTTTGTCGTTGTGGCCGGTGGTTCCGGGTGCAGACGGCATCGGGTGATCCTGTAATAAGGCGATGCCCAGCTCCCCCTGATATCCACGTAGGCGCCCGTTGTCGATTGAACGATCATATCCGTCAAATCATCGGTGTAAGACCCATCCCCGTCAACATCCATCGGGAGCGGAAGGTTGAGATTCGGACCGGAGTAGTCAGGCTGATCGGTGTAGCTGATGTCATCGTAAGTTACTCCGTATTTCAGCTCGGCGATACCCAGAATATTCGTGAACTTGAGGGCGTACTGTGTGCTTTCGTCCGTATCGTTGGAGATGAACCCGACTCCGCCTTCATAAGTCCTTATTGGAACCGAGGTGGAACCAAAGAACCAGTCGAAGAACCCTCTCTGGTCTCTGTATCTCCACAGACCAGTCGTATCCGTTTCCTCAAATTTAGCGCTGCGATCCGCTATCATGAATTCCATGAAGAAGTTGGAATAGAATATGGCGTCATATTTGATAGAGAAATTGTTTCCGCCATATTTCGTCTCGCTCTGGCCGCCGCCGATTGTAGCGTAGTCTGAATAGAGCAACGAAAGTGAACGCTGAGGTCCTTCTTTTCCCTTTGACGGATCGCCGAACGCCGTGAACTCCAGCCTGTGGTTTGGAACCACATACCATGTCAGCTTCCCGGCATAGTTGTAGTTCCATCTCTCTCTTTCCTGAAGCCCCTTATCCCACATCGGATAGACATGGGTTCCTGCGGCATATGGACGACCAGATACATCTTCTGGCCATACGGTGTCAGGAGCGATGAAGGAATCTGTCGTCACGATGGGGTTGATGGCGGCAAACCAGAAGAGCTTGTCTTGAATGAAGCGGCCGCCTGCCGAGAAGCCCAGGTCGCTGTTATCGCGTTCTCTGAGGTTCACGGATCCGGAGGCAGTCCTCACCCACTCTCTGGACCCTTCAAGGCCGCTCGGAGTAGCGTAATATCCGATATTCCCGTGGAACTCATTGCCACCCGTCTTGACGATCGTGTTGATGACACCACCGGTTGCCTGTCCATACTCGGCCTCGAAACCGCCCGTTTTTACCTGGACCTGCTCCAGGAACTCGGATGTGACTCCCGTTCCGAGTGAACCATATACGATGTTGTAGGCGCCTATCCCACCGTAGCCGGTATGGGTGACATTGACGCCATCAATCAGGTAGCTGTTCTCGAGACCGGATGATCCGGAGATGGAATAGTTGCCAGCACCTGTACCACCGCCGCTCACAACGCCTGGAGAGAGCGTGAAGAGTCCCATATAACTTCGAGGAACAGGGACATAATCCACGAACTCAGCCAGGTTGATCGTGGCACCTGTCGATGTCTGTTTGAGGTCAACCATGGGAGCCTGAGCGGTTACCGTGATGGTCTCCACCTTACCAGCAGGAAGAGCGAAAGGCACCTGTGTTCTCGTGTTAATCGAAACCAGGATGTCGCTCTGAACCATCGTGGCATATCCGGAAGCCTCGGCCTTTACATCATACTTCCCACCTTTGACGAAGGGAATGATGTAATACCCCTTTGCATCGGTAGTCGTCGTAAGGACTCCGCGGGGCCCGGCAACCGTGATAACGGCGTTGGCTATGGGATTCCCCTTTTCATCCGTAACCTTTCCTTCAAGGATTCCAGTCGTCGTTTCCTGTGCCAGGGTTACAGATGCCATTCCCATGGCAAGCAGTGCCAGTGAGAATAAGATCAGTAATCTGTTTTGCATCTAAAACCTCCTCTTTTAAAAGATTAATACTTCCCTAAAGAGCCTTCCGTTTCTCTAAATATCACCCCCTTTCTTTCCAGGAGCTATCTAAAAGCCAATCAATAGCCGTTCTAGTTTGATTCCAGATTTTTAATGATCTGCTCTATGTCATCCCTGTCGGGTGCATCCAAGGCAAGTTCGAGATATTTTTTGAGATGAAGGATTGCCTTTTCGTTCTCACCCATATTGAGCATTGAAGAAGCCAGAAGCTTATAGGCAAGAGCATAATCTGGCTTGATATCGATGACCTTCTGAAATTCCTCCGCAGCTTTTGGATAATTCTTTCTGTTGTAGTAGCTTACGCCGAGGTTGAAATAAATGTCAGGGTTTTGGCTTCCGATCTCTTGGATCTTGCTAACGACCTCTTCGGCTTTCTCCGGCTTGTTGAGCAAGGTATAGATGGTGGCCAGCTCGCTATAAGCGCTTATCTCCTTGGGATTGATTTCGATAGCCTTTTCGAACGCTCCTGCTGCTTTTTCCAGGTCTTTGAGATCTCTGTAGATGATCCCGAGATTGAGATAAGTGGGCGCTTTGACGGCAGGATTATCGGTGGAAATCTGGAGCTCCTTGTTGAATTCCTCGATGCTTTCGTTCATCTTCCCGCTGTTGTAATAGATCTGTCCCAGGCTGAAGTGAGCACCTTCCTGATCGGGATTAAGCGCCAGCGACCTCTTGAGACAGGTCGTGGCTTTTTCGTTGTCTTTGAGATAGAGGTAAGCGCTACCCTGAAGATAATGAGCGGTAGAGTTGTCAGGATCGGTCGAGAGAATCTCTTTCGTGATGTTCAGGACCTCTTCGAATCGTCCCTCATTCAGAAGGCTGCGGGCCTGCGAGATCTTCGTATTCGCCAGTTCCTGGATGACTTCTGCCCTTGGCCGCATGGTCAGGTTGAGTGTGATGAGGACGTCGGACTCGACCCCGATCGGAGGAGGAGGAGTTTTTTCAGGAGAGATCATTCCTTTGGCTTTTTCCTTGACCTTCTTCTCGTCATCCATGATGACGATCTCTGCTTCCGAGAGGACGTACTCTTCTTTTTCTGCCGTGAAGCCATAATTATCCGGCTTTACCATCCCGAAGAAATAGGTGCCGTTCTTTTTCGACTTTACTTTTAAGGTTGGCAGATTGTGTTGCTCGGGCTGCAAAGTGATTTCCACTCCTGCCAGACCGTTTCCGTTCTCATCAACCACTTTTCCCTGGATCTTTGCATCGGCCGCTGTTGCCGGGAAAGAGATAGTCACGAGAGACATTGCCAGAAGAAAGATAAAACAGATCGAAAGGGAATCCATGCTTGTTTTTTTAAGAAATAATTTAAACACAATGCCTCCTTGAGAGGCTAGCAATTTCAATACCATATTTTTTCATAAAAATACTTTGTAAAATCAAATGGTTACACGCTCTTCTCCTTTGGGACTTTCCATTAATTCATAATATTGGTTTGGCATTCAAAAAAGTGGATTGATCAATCGATACTGCGCTCAATCATAAAGCGGACTTCTATCGGTTTTTCAAGACTTTTTGATTGATAACGAAGAGTCAATATTCTGCCCAGAAACTTTTCGGGTCTCTTGAAGTAGAGCAGGTCTTTGACCCATTCGAATTTTCTAAGTGTGATTTTATCTATGGAAACACCTTCGGTCGTGGCAGGATATAGGTTCAGGTAAGCACGGTAATAAAGGTCAAAGACCATGCCTTCAGGGAAAAATATTCCATCCAGCCGTGCCTTATCGCTCTCAAGCTGCCTGTACTTCTCTTTGATCTCGGACAGGGGGACGACTGGATGGTTCTTTCCTCTTTCATCGATAAGCGTGAAATTTTCGGCATTAACCGGCAAGCCTGCGTCGCCGGAATTCCCCAGCGCAAACAGGATGGGAAAATAATCATCTCCGGCATGAAACCTTGCCAGCTCAATATTGATCAGCAGGATGGTGGTTTCCGTCTGCTCTTTGAAAGTGAAGCGGCTGTACTTGGGGCTTAATTTCTCCTTCCTGGCCGCAAAAACAAAAGCGACAAGTGAAAGAATCATTAGAAACAACACTGCGATCCTTATCGATCTTTTTTTCATGATCCTTGAACCTCACGTAAAGTCATTTTAGTAGCTCACCGAGCCTCTTCCGGATGGCCGCGGCGTTGGGTGCATCTGGATTCAATTCAAGATACTTGCTGAAGTTTGCGGCAGCTTCCTGTTTTTTGCCGAGCTTTTCCTGAACGTGCCCGACTTTTTCGTAAAGATTGACGATCTCCGGGTCCATGGAGATGGCTTCCAGGAATAACTTCTCCGACTTTTCCCATTCCCCTTTGTTTGCATAGTAAGAGGCTACTTTGATGATCATGTTGACATCCTTAGTTCCGACTTTTGCCGATCTTTCAATGAACTCAAGAGATCTGTCTGGATCGTTTGCCTTCAGGTAGAGATCCGCGAGTTCGCTGTAGACCGTAAGATTCTGCTTGTTGATCTTTAAGACGTTTTCGAAAGCTTCTATTGCCTCTTTGGCATTTCCTCTATCCCTGTTGATGATGCCCATGTTTATGTAGCATCTCTCGAGCGTGCCCTGATCTTTCGAGATGCCAGCCTCTTTTTTGAATTCTTCCAGGGCCTTATCGTTTTCCTTCATCTGGCTGTAGGCGAGACCCATGGTGTAGTGGACCCCTTCTTTATCCGGCTTCAGCTCGATGGCTCTCGTGAGGGGATCCATCGCCTGAGCCGGCTCTTTCATCGCGACATGGGAATAGCCGAGATAATAGAATGCATCCACATTTTCAGGATCGACGATCGTGATTCTTTCAAGCAGGGAGATTGCCTCGTTGAGCTTCTGGCTGTTGATCAGGTTGATAGAATTACTGAGCTGCCTGGATATCTCGCTCATCACCGCTGGTTCTTTCTCGGAAAGGACAAGGATAACTCTGGCCTCACATCCCTCTTTGATTTCAAAGGAGGGGAGGTCCTCTTCCAGGGAGATCTGTTTGTTGATTTTAGAGATCTCATCCCCCGCCGAATTCTTCAAGACCATGTTGGTGGAGGAAAAGATAAAACCGCTCTTTGATGGGATGATGTGGTAGGTGCCATCTTCCACGTTCTCGAAATGATACTTGCCTCTGAGATCCGTTTTTGTTTCGAGAACTATCTTACCGTCGATTGACTCGAGAGCGACATTGACGTCAGACAGGGCATAAGCCTTCGAGTCGCGGGTGGCTCCGTTTATCTGAGAGGCGGAGAAAAAAGAATGCGGGAAGAATAAGAGCAACAAGAAAGAAGAGAAGAAAGCTGGCAAGAAAAAAGATGAGACATATTTTTTTATTTGCATGGAATGCATCCTCCATATCATCGAATGATATTGCTAATAATAGCATAAGAGTTGCCAGCGAGCACAAAGATTTGTCTGAAGAACTCGAAGAGTCTTGAATCCTGAAATTATGGATGACTGATTCCCTGCTGTAGATAAACAAAAAATTGGATAAGAACCATAAAAATGGATATTTCGCAGAATCAGGATAAATTTCCACAGCCTAACATATTGAAAATATAAAGCAATATTAATAAGAAGCCATGGTACGGATATTGCTCAAGCATCAAAAGAGCCTATGTGTTTGCATTTGGGAAAAATCAACATTAATCTGCGAGGGGGTGATGCAAGAGAAAAGAATCTAAGGAAGCAGGCAACTTGGATCTTCATTAACTCTTTTTGAAAATTTCTTTAGGAGAAGAATGAGATGAGAAAAAACATTCTATTCATTCCGCTTTTAATTTTCCTGGCCGGAACATTTGCCTTTGCCGAGCAGAAAGAAATGAGCTTTGATGTGAGTCCCTTCTGGGGCTGGGAGAAGTGGGATTCCAAATTCAGCACCAATGAGGATATGATCGGGGGGCTGAGATTTGCTTGGAACATCACAAAGAACATCGGATTGGAAGCTCATTACGATCTTGCAGAAAGCAACATGTATCCTGTCAACTATAGCGTCGGGGGAGATAAGTACAAAGAGGAAATCGATTACACCCTAGCGACCTATGGAGTGAACTTTCTCTGGAATTTTGAAACAGAAATCGAGAAATGGGTTCCCTATGTCACTGTTGGAGTCGGCATGGCAAACGTCGAGGGTGATTGGAGCCTCTCGATAAATGGCACGAAAAGTGATGCATTATCCGATGACGATTCGGGCTTCATGTACGATTATGGAGTTGGTGTGAAGAAGTTCTTCAACGACTGGATTGCTTTTCGGTTCGATCTGAGAGGGTTGACCTACAAGGTATGGGATAGTGCTGATGCCGTTCTATATCAGTGGGATGGAAACACGAGGAACCTCCAGGCCTCCATTGGAGTGACCATCCAGTTCGGTGTAAAGTAAACATGTTCAATGAAAAAGAAATGAAAAAGAAAGGTAGTTTTCAAATGATTTATGAAAGGAGGTGGGCAGGGAGAAGAAAAATCTATAGGATGAACCTGTTTAGTATTATAAATGGGAGGAAAAAGTAATGAAAAAATTTCTAATAACAATAGTTTCAATTTTCCTGTTATCATTTGCCTTTGTCCCGGCAGATGAGACGACAGGAAAACTGACGGTCACGGTTACGGATGAGGCCAATGCGGCGCTTCCGGGTGCAACCGTATCGGTTACGAGTAGCAAGTTGCCAACAGGGCGAGCAATCATCACGGATGCTGATGGAGTGGCACGCTTCATTCTGCTTCCACCCGATGACTACGATATCAAAGTCCAGATACCCGGTTACTTCGTAATTGAAAAGCAGAAGGTTGGAGTCCGCCTGGGTGGCAACACGACCATAACCGTTGTGCTTCCCAAGGGTGTCCAGGAGCAGGTCACTGTCTATGGCGATAGACCGCTCATTGACGTGAAGGATGCCACGATCGCGGAGAATGTTGATTACAGTTTCATGGACAACTTGCCAAATGCCAGGACGTTCCAGGAGGTCATGAACCTGTTGCCAGGTGTAGTTGCCGGGAATAACCCGAATGTTAAAGGGCAATCCGCTTATGACAACCTCTACCTCATCGATGGTACCGACACAACGGATCCCAGGACGCAGACATGGGGTTCCATGATCAACTTCGACCTCATCGACCAGTGGGAAGTCCAGACCGGCGCTTTCAAAGCGGAATATGGAAGAGCAACAGGTGCCGTTGCCAACCTGATCACGAAGTCGGGAACCAACGAATTCGAGGGAACGCTGAGAGTTGAAATGCAGGACACAGATTGGAACTCCAATGGAGATCCGGGTAAGCCGGCTGGAGTCCGTAGCACAGAAACAAGGCCAGCTTTGACTTTCGGCGGGCCCATCTGGAAAGACCGCCTCTGGTTCTACCTGGGCTATGAGAAGAGGGACAGGTACCAGGATTACCAGAGACTGGACTGGCTGGGGAATGCCACAGAGTCCAAAAGCAATTACAACGGAAGGTATCTCTTTGGAAAGCTGACATGGCAGATCAATGAGACGAACAGAATCGATTGGTCCTACCAGGAAGATCCGATCGACATCCCGAACGCTTTCTCGAGATACTACTATTCTTACGTATCACCTCAAGCAGATCAAACTCAGATCCAGGGCGGTTACTTCTGGAACCTGAGATGGCATAGCATTTTCTCCAAGAAATTCTCTCTGGAAGCCTTCTATTCCAGGTACAGAGGGAACATAGATTTCGTTCCTCAGACAACGACCAGAAGCGATGGCTCCCCGATGCCCACATTTGTCCATAACGGGCTCTACTACTATGGCGGAAACTTCGAAACCTATATGTCCGATAGGAACAGAGACGATCTGAGAGTCGCCCTTAACTATATCGAGGACACCAATCTCGGCACGCACAACTTCAAGTTCGGAGTTGAATCCGTCCAGCTCGAAAACAAAGTCTTGGATAACTATTACGGGATCGGTACGGGCGTTTCTTACTTCACCTATGGTGCCGCACCTCTGGATGTCGATGCACCAGACTTCGAATTGGGCGATATGGCGCTCGTGCTGACCAATCAGCCTGGGCAACTGGTGACCAAGCCAAAATATTATGCTTTCTACATCCAGGATGATTGGGAGCTGGCGCCCAATATCACGCTGAACCTTGGCTTGAGATTCGATCAGCAAAAACTGGAAAACAATCTTGGTGATACGGTCGTGGACTTCGGCTTTGCAGATCAGATTGCTCCAAGAATCGGATTTTCATGGGATCTCAAAGGCAATAAGATTCATGCATCAGCCTCGCGGTATTACGATCTGATATCCGATTATGTGGCTGCGGATCTGAATGTAGTCGATCCCGTAACTCATACCTGGTATTACTATGTTGGCTATCCTGACTACTGGTATCCGATTTATTATTATACAACAGGAGCCAACCATACCGTCAGCCCCGACCTGAAGCCGACTTACACGGATGAGTTCACCGCAGGATACGACTGGAAGATAACAGATAACCAGGTTCTGAGGACCAATCTCATCTGGGCCTATCAGAAGAGAGGGATTGAAGATCTTGATAACGTGGAATTCGATGTTGATGGCGATGGAGTGGCAGACAATCTCATCAATGATGGGAACTACCATATCGACAATGTTCCAGGAAAGATGAGGGAATACAAGGCGATCATGCTCTCGTATATGAAGACCAAGGGAACCTCGAACTGGGACATCGCAGCCAACTACACCTATTCTAAGACGGAAGGATGGATCTCCAATTCGCAGCTCGATTCCTATGGTGATACCTCTCTATCCGTTCATAACAGGTATGGAAAAATGCCTTATGATCTGACCCATCAGCTCAAACTTGCTGGCAGTCTGTATCTCCCCTGGGATATCAGAGTCGGGGGTATCTTCCAGTATCAGTCAGGTGTTCCATGGACGCCCGTCATCTATGTCAGAAACTTAGGACCTGCTGGTTTGAGAGGGTCGGTCTATTACAATGAGCCGAGAGGGAGCAGAGAGCTGCCGCGGAATTTCACTCTCGATCTTGAGCTGTCCAAGATTTTCAAACTTGGCGCCAAGACGGAAGTTGAGTTCTACCTCGATATTCTCAATGTTCTCGACAAGCAGAAACCGATATCTGTTTACTCAAGGTACAATGCGACCTCGTACAATGCTTACGGCGGAAATCCAACGGAGATCACCTACACGGGCTCTGTCCACTCTTCATTCGGCAGATACACCGTTTATCAGACTCCAAGACAACTCAGGCTTGGAATGCTGCTCAAGTTCTAATTCCAGATATCAGTTCACAGCACGAACGGGGGCGTTCTCACGCCCCCTTTTTTATTTCTGCCCGACATGCAATTTTCTCCTTACGCTTGATCATCTTTGAATGTGCGGGATATGGTAATATAATGAAGGGTAAATGAACGGTGAGCGAGAAAAATAATAAGCATCCATCAAATCATCATTTGTAGAAAATAATTCATCATTATCACCAGCAATGCTTCATCCTGGCAAAACGAAACTTCTGGCTATTTTAATTCCTTTACTGGTTCTCGCCGCACTTTTTTTTATCTCAGGAATCGGATTCAACGGAAAAGATGCAGTTTCCATAATCCGGGACTCATCTGGAAAGTGGATTTCATTGAAGGATTCGAGAATCTTCTGGCGGATTCCTTTCCTGACATCCAGCGAGAGGATAAATCTCAATCAGTATGCCGAGGCGAAGCATATTGCCGTCACGTCGCGGGAAGGAGTTCGCGGGGCCGTAGATGTCAGGACATCGGCCGCTTTAAGATCAGGGTTTATTGAGGGGTTTCTATCGCGTCAGCCTGGACCCGGAGCTTCCGGACAGGAGATGATCATTCAGGCCATATCTGCTGCCGTCCGTGATTCGTTTCTGGAATGTCCTGTCGTCGATTATCTGTCCTCAGGAAGTGAGCAGGATTTTCAGAAATTGCTCTATCCTGCACTGTTCAAGATCCTGGATGCACAGGGGATCTCGATAAAAAGCATCTCCCTCTCAAACGTCGATTTCTCCGCTGATCGGAAGAGGATAGAAGAGATCTCGAGACTTAAGAAGCTCATCAAGAAGAAAAAGGTTCTCTTGATCGGGATCGATGGAGCCGATTTCGATATCATGAATTCCCTCATCGGAATGGGAAAGCTTAAAAACATTTCGATTCTTGCAAGTAGTGCCGCTTTTGGCGAGATCGAGACCATCAAACCGATAATCTCCCCCATCATCTGGACGTCGATAGCGACAGGAATGCCTCCCCTCAGACATGGCATACTCGATTTTCTCTCCCTCGACCCTGAATCGGGCAAGAAAGTCCCCGTGCACAGCTCCAACAGGAAAGCACCGGCACTGTGGACGATCTTCAATGCTCTCGGCTTGAAATCAGGCGTCGTGGGGTGGTGGGTGACGACCCCTGCCGAGAGGATCGATGGATACATGGTCTCCGATAGTCTGGTCTCGGCGCTGTTTGGCTCAGCGGGCAGAGAAGCCAGCGGCACGGTCATTCCGCAAGATGAAGAATCTGCTGTAAAGGGCATGCTTCGAGACTTTCGTTCCGTGACTTATGATGAAGTTAAGAGATTTATTCATATTACTGAAGAAGACTATATCAAGGTGATGTCCGGACCCGGAGAAGGAAAATTCAGGGTCCCGGTTAAGGGATTGGCCAGCATCATCGCATCCACCAATTCCATTCACAGGATCAATCTATACCTTTACGATAAATACAGACCGGACTTCAATGCGGTTTACTACGAGGGTGTGGACCTTGTCTCTCACCTCTTCATGGCATATGCTCCTCCCAGAAGAGATCATATTCAAAAGGATGATTTCGAGAGATACCGCGATGCCGTGGAAAGATTTTACGAGTATATGGATCTGCTGATCGGCGACTACATAAAGAGAATGGATTCGGAGACTTTCATGATCATCGTCTCCGATCATGGTTTCAAGAAAGGCGACGACAGACCTTACGAGATATCATCCGTTTACACGGATACGGCCTCGTTCTGGCATAGCGATAAAGCCATGATGCTCATTTCCGGAGGAGAAGAAGGGACATCGGGCAGAGAGGCAATTGGAGGAACGAATAAAAAGCATGGAGCTTTGTTGGGATCCGTCTATGATGTTGCGCCGACCATCCTGTCTATATTTGGACTTCCAGAAGGATCGGGGATGGGAGTCTCACTGGTAAGACATGAGAGAGGAGAAGCAGTTGTTGACTACGACGATCTTGTGCAGCCTCTCGTGGAACCAGCATCGCAGGAGAAGGTAGATGAAGAGTTCATCGCCTCCCTGAAGGCCCTCGGGTACATATCGGATGGTGCCTCCTCCAGGAAGGGAATGGCTCCTCAACCCACGCATGCCAGTCGCTCAGAAAGCGATGCCGGGGATACAAGAACGGCCGCTTATTACAATAATCAAGGAATCGTCCTGAAAAATGAGGGGAAGATCGAAGATGCCATCAAATCTTTTCATAAAGCCCTTGAAATCGACCCCCGATCCCATACGGCTCTGTACAATCTGAGCAGCCTTCACTTTTCAAAGAAGGAGTACGATAAGGCAGAAGAGTATTTCTTTCAGGCTGCCGCCATCATGTCTGCCCAGGAAAGAGAGATGGAGATAGTTAGATTCGCCGTCGTTCTGGAGGAGAAGGGGCAACGCGAGAGAAGCAAGAATGTCCTGAAGAAGGGTATGGAGGGAATGCCCGATTCCTATCTGCTGAACGTAAACCTCGGCACTGTTCTTGCCAGAGAGGGTCGGTATCAAGAAGCAAGCATATCTTTCTCAAGAGCTCTGTCTCTCAAGCCGGAATCGACGATCGCCTTGAACAATCTGGCCCTCTGTGAATATAATCTTGGAAACGTCCAGAAGGCGATCGAATTCTGGGAGAGATCCTTGCGGATTGACCCTCAGCAGCAAGAGATCAGAAGGAATTTGAAAGGAATAAAAAATGATGAAACGATCGATTAGAAGGGGAACCTTTAGCAGGATTTTCGTCCTCGTGTTCCTCATGAGCTTTCTATCAGTCTATTATCTCTATTGCGGATCGGTAACGGGAACATTGAAGGGAATAGTGAAAGATGAAGAGGGGCATCCCCTCGAAAATGCCACAATCACGATGCAGTCAAAGGTGAAGAGCATCGTCAAGCTGACGAGAATCACCGACGAGAAAGGGTTTTATTCTTTTATAGGTCTTCCGCCGGATCTCTTCACGTTCAGCATAGAAAAGCAGGACTACGTCAAGACCCAGGGTGAGATCAAGATCAGGGCAGGGTTCAGTTTGACGCAGAATTTCACTCTTCAGAGCGCCGAATCCTGGGCTCGAAAGATGGAAGGTGGGGAAAAGCATGTCGTCAATTTCAATAGAGCCAATGATCTCTTCAAGAAAAGAAAATATGCTGAGGCTCTTCCACTCCTTAACGAGGCCATCTCCGAAAAGAGCGATATGTGGCAGGCCCATTTCCTGAGCGCCCTGATCAAGTATAATATGAAGGACTACCCGGGCGCATGCGAGGGCTTTGAAACCGTTCTTTCCCTTCAGCCTGGGCACGAAGGTTCCCTCTACTACATAGGAATGACCGCTTTCAAGGCCGGAGAGAAGAAAAAGGCTCTGGATTATTTTAAGAGATATCTTTCCATCAGGAGCGATTCTTTTGAGATTGCGAATAGGTTGAGTGTCATCTATTACAACGACAGCAACTACACCGAGGCTATTAACTATTCCAGAAAAGCCATTGAGATCAATCCGGGATACGGTGAAAGCTACAGGATCCTCGGGCTCTCCCTGGTGCAGACCGGAGACATTCCTGCTGCAATCGAGGCGTTGAAGAAGTATGTGGAACTGACTCCTGAAGGTGGCGAAGACGTTGAAATGGCAAAGCAACTGGTAGAAGCCTTCGGCTCCGTGAAATGATCCGCTTGTTTGTGTATATGTATCTGAACGACTTTTTGGTCTGATTGCCTGTATGTCCATAAAAAAGAAATTCCTTATCTTCGGCGCAATCGCCGTCGTGCTACTCTTTGCGATAATCGATTCCATCTTCTTCATCCCATCCGGGCAAACAGGTAATGTCTATTCAAGACTGACCCGGTCGCATCCTTCCTCGACCTACGGAGAAGGACTGCATTTCAAGATCCCCTTTTTTCATGGAGTAAGAAAAGTCCCGGCGGAGACCGTGGATACACAGGCAATCATAGAACATGGTTTAATCCCTCCCACAGCTCTCTCAGACCTGGAGATTTACAAGCAAGTGGAGGAGAAAAGAAAGGATACGAAACTGCGCCTTTTCCTCATTGGCTGGGATGCGGCGGACTGGTTCATCATCGATCCGATGCTGGAGAAGGGCAAGCTCCCCAATCTGAATGCTCTCATCAAGAACGGTTTCCGCGCGAATCTGAAATCTACGCAGCCGATGCTTTCTCCGCTTCTCTGGACGACGATAGCCACGGGAAAGATGCCCGACAAGCATGGCATAAACGACTTTCTCGTCATCGACACCGCATCTGGCCGGAAGGTCCCAATATCGAGCGCTTTCAGAAAATCGAAAGCGCTCTGGAACATCTTCTCGGATTTCAATCTAAGGAACGCCTTTGTGGCCTGGTGGGCCACCTGGCCTGCGGAGATCATTGATGGTTACATGGTCACGGAGAGGCTCTCCTACTCCCTTTTTAACATTAAGAAAGAGGAGCTTTCAAGGCCGGGGCTTGTCTATCCCCCGAGTTATCTCGGTGAGATCAAGGGATTTCTCATCGGCGAGGGCGATGTCACATTCCACGATATCGGAAGATTCCTCCACATGGACGAGGGCGAATTTCAGAGCATCATGAGCTCTTCAGGTACTGACGAGCAGGCGGAGTTCAAGACGCAGCTACAGCACCTCACCAAGATCTATTCCAAGACTATGAACTATCACAGGATCGCTCTCGACCTTCTGGAGCGCGAGCCTTTCAAATTCTTCTCCGTGTACTACGAGGCGATCGATGAGGTGGGGCACAGGTTCCAGCATTACATGGAACCGAAGATGGAGATGGTCGCGCGAGAATCTTTCGAAAAGTTCAAGGATGTCGTTCCGGAATATTACAGGTTCCAGGATGAACTCCTCGGCGAGATTCTCACAAAGGCAGATAAAGATACGGTCATCATGATCCTCTCTGATCATGGCTTCAAGTCAGGAACGGGAAGGCCTAGAGATGAACCTCCCTTCGTGGAAGGCAAGCCGGGCCTATGGCACAGGATGTACGGCATTTTCGTCCTAAGCGGACCAAACGTGAGAAGAGGACAGGCCGACGTGGTCGATATATACGATGTCGCCCCTACGGTGCTTTACATTCTCGGGCTACCGCAGGCAGAAGACATGGAAGGAAGGATAGTCAAACAAGCTTTCGAGGATTCTTTCCTGGCCAGCCATGCGCCGGCAAGAGTGAAAACATACGAGAGCGCATCTTTCAAGCCTCAAGCGGTGGAAGGGGTCGATTCAGCGATGGGATCGGACGATGAATTCATTGCCAATCTGAAAGCGCTCGGATACATCGCCGCTGGCGATGTCGAAGAAGCTTCACAATCCAGGCCGCCAGGACAATCAACCGCATCAAGAAAGAGTTCAGGGGTAAAAGAGGAGGGATTTGAAAAGAGTGAGACCTATCATGTCAATCTTGCCGGCACCTATCTGAAAAATAAGGAATACCAGAAAGCGGAAGAAGAGATTCAGAAAGCCATCAAGAAGAATCCCAGATATACTCCTGCTTACACTCTTCTGGCGAACATATACAGGGAGTCGAAGAGAGAGGACGAAGCAATCAAGGTCTATGAAAAAATCTACAGCGACTCCAGGGGCGAGCGTGAAGGCATACTCATCACTTTGATGGATCTCTATTTGAAGAAGCGGAAAATGGATGAGGCGGCCGGTTTCGCATCGAGAGTGCGCGATGAGTTCGCAGAGAAGTCTGTCTCATTCACCTGCGAGGCGATGCTGGAAGAAGAGATGAATAGTATCCAGGAAGCTTCCGCTCTTTATCTCAGGGCGCTTTCCATCGACCCAACCTTTGTCGAAGCGATGGTGAGGCTTTACGGAATCCTTCACAAGCATGGCGACATCACGCAACTGGAGAGTCTGCTGCGAAAGGGACTATCAATGAATGAGAATCTAGGTCTCTATCACAACTGGCTGGGAGCCGTCCTCATAAAGAAACAGGCTTACAATGAAGCCTATCAGGAGCTGCTTCTAGCAAGAAAGATGGTTCCTGAAGCGGCGGCTCCTCTCGTCAATATGGGGATTCTCCATTCCAAGCGAGACCAGCCGGATGAAGCCATAAGGATTCTGAAAGAAGCCCTTTCCAAAGAGCCTGAGTATCCGGAGGCCTGGCTCGAGCTGGGAATCAATTATGGAAAGAAGAAGAAGTTCCAGGAAGCGTTCGATGCTTTTGAGAAATCGAGGAGGTTTGGAGGCAGTGAAGATCTCATAACATTCGCCGAGATCGTGACTCATGTGCAGAAGGGGGATTATAGGACAGCCATTTCCAGAGGGGAAGAATCATTGAAGCGAAATCCGAACCAGCCCAAGCTCCGGAGCTTCCTGAACGAGATAAAGGAATAAATGGCCTGTACGGCACGATAAGAACAGATTTACGCAATCGGTTTTAAAGTCCAGAAAAAAGACTCTTGAAAAATGGAAAAAAGTTGTTATATTTAGATATGGCAATCTTTTAAAAATTATAAGAATTTTTAAAAATACTTGACAAGAAGAAATCGTCTTTTTATAATGACAGTTTGCCAAAAAGGGATGTTCTTTGAAAACTAAATAGAGCGTGCCAGCCTTGTAAACAAATCATCAAATTCTAAACGCTTGAATGAGCGATTGAACTATCCTGAAGAATGAGCCTTCGGGCTTAAGTCTTTAATTGGAGAGTTTGATCCTGGCTCAGAACGAACGCTGGCGGCGTGCCTAACACATGCAAGTCGAACGCGAAAGAGGGGCAACTCTCAAGTAGAGTGGCAGACGGGTGAGAAATGCGTGGGTAACCTACCCTCGAGTGGGGAATAACCTTCCGAAAGGAGGGCTAATACCGCATGACATCATGGGGACTTCGGACTTCATGATTGAAGCTGGGGCTCCTTCGGGACCCGGCGCTCGAAGAGGGGCCCGCGTCCCATTAGCCTGTTGGTGAGGTAATGGCTCACCAAAGCGACGATGGGTAGCCGGCCTGAGAGGGTGACCGGCCACACTGGGACTGAGACACGGCCCAGACTCCTACGGGAGGCAGCAGTGAGGAATATTGCGCAATGGGCGAAAGCCTGACGCAGCGACGCCGCGTGGAGGATGAAGGTCTTCGGATTGTAAACTCCTGTCGAGCGGGAAGAAAAGCATGGAAGCGAATAACTTTCATGTTTGACTGTACTGCTGGAGGAAGCTCCGGCCAACTACGTGCCAGCAGCCGCGGTAATACGTAGGGAGCAAGCGTTGTTCGGAATTATTGGGCGTAAAGCGCGTGCAGGCGGTCTGGCAAGTCGAGTGTGAAATCCCATGGCTTAACCATGGAACTGCGCTCGATACTGCTTGACTTGAGTCCGGGAGGGGGAAGAGGAATTCCTGGTGTAGCGGTGAAATGCGTAGAGATCAGGAGGAACACCGGTGGCGAAGGCGTCTTCCTGGACCGGTACTGACGCTGAGGCGCGAGAGCTAGGGGAGCAAACAGGATTAGATACCCTGGTAGTCCTAGCTGTAAACGATGGGCACTTGGTGTTGCGGGTATCGACCCCTGCAGTGCCGAAGCTAACGCATTAAGTGCCCCGCCTGGGGAGTACGGTCGCAAGGCTGAAACTCAAAGGAATTGACGGGGGCCCGCACAAGCGGTGGAGCATGTGGTTCAATTCGACGCAACGCGAAGAACCTTACCTGGGTTTGAACTGCAGATGAAAGCTCCAGAGATGGAGCCCTCCTTCGGGACATCTGTAGAGGTGCTGCATGGCTGTCGTCAGCTCGTGTCGTGAGATGTTGGGTTAAGTCCCGCAACGAGCGCAACCCTTACCCTTAGTTGCCATCGGGTCAAGCCGGGAACTCTAAGGGGACTGCCTCGGATAACGGGGAGGAAGGTGGGGATGACGTCAAGTCCTCATGGCCTTTATGTCCAGGGCTACACACGTGCTACAATGGGCGGGACAAAGGGTTGCGATGCCGTGAGGTGGAGCAAATCCCAAAAAACCGCTCTCAGTTCGGATTGCAGTCTGCAACTCGACTGCATGAAGTTGGAATCGCTAGTAATCGCAGATCAGCACGCTGCGGTGAATACGTTCCCGGGCCTTGTACACACCGCCCGTCACATCACGAAAGTCGGTTGCACTTGAAGTCATCGAGCTAACCCGAAAGGGAGGCAGGTGCCCACGGTGTGATCGATGATTGGGGTGAAGTCGTAACAAGGTAGCCGTAGGAGAACCTGTGGCTGGATCACCTCCTTTCTAAGGAGTAACATAGCATTTGCTGATGTTATCCTATGGTCGATTTTGTTTATAAGGGCAGGTCACGCTCTATTTAGCTTTTAAGGAACACTGGCTAAAAAGCAGGCCTGAATGCCTCCATCTGGGAGGCCAGAAACCTATAGCAAAAAGGCTATGAAGGGCCTATAGCTCAGATGGTTAGAGCGCACGCCTGATAAGCGTGAGGTCAGTGGTTCAAATCCACTTAGGCCCACCATTGAAGGCGGTGCAGCCATCAGGCCTGTGGGCGTGAGTCTTTTTATTTGATAGTTGGGGGTATAGCTCAGCTGGGAGAGCGCCTGCTTTGCACGCAGGAGGCCAGCGGTTCGATTCCGCTTACCTCCACCATGATCTTTTCAAGTATTTTATCCTCGGGAAGGAGAGCCTTCCCGCAGGCTAAAAGTTCTTTGACAATTTATATAATTAGCGGCTATTCGCTGAGTAAATGACTTTTTATGGTCAAGCTACTAAGGGCAAACGGTGGATGCCTTGGCGAAGAGAGGCGATGAAGGACGTAGCAAGCTGCGATAAGCCCCGGTTAGTCGCAAGCAGACTTCAACCCGGGGATTTCCGAATGGGGCAACCCGATCCGAGTAATGTTGGATCACCTGCCTCTGAATAAAATAGGAGGCAAGGAGCAAACGAGGGGAATTGAACCATCTTAGTACCCTCAGGAAGAGAATGCAAACGCGATTCCCCCAGTAGCGGCGAGCGAAAAGGGAACAGCCCAAACCGGCTGAATGCTAAAGCTCCTGTGCGTTGTTCAGTCGGTGTAGCGGGAGCAGGTTGATTCCGGCAGGACGGGATCAAAGAGTTACAAAATGCCGTGTTATCTGAATGATCTGGAAAGGTCAACGATACAAAGTAACAGTCTTGTAAGGAAAAACACAGCATCTCTTGTCTGCTTCCCAAGTACCACGGGACACGTGAAACCCTGTGGGAATCCAGGAGGACCATCTCCTAAGGCTAAATACTACTCTTCGACCGATAGTGAACCAGTACCGTGAGGGAAAGGTGAAAAGAACCCTTTTTAAGGGAGTGAAATAGTACCTGAAACCGTTTGCTTACAAGCAGTGGAAGGGCTATGGCTGAAGCGCACCGTTGTTTCGACTTCGGGAAGCGAACGGCAATGCCTGACCGCGTGCCTTTTGCATAATGAGCCGGCTAGTTAATCTATGTAGCAAGGTTAAGCGATAAGCGAGCCGTAGCGAAAGCGAGTCCGAAATGGGCGCTCGAGTTGCATGGATTAAACGCGAAGCTGAGTGATCTACCCTTGGCCAGGGTGAAACACACGTAACAGTGTGTGGAGGCCCGAACCAGTGTTGGTTGAAAACAGCTTGGATGAGCTGAGGGTGGGGGTGAAAGGCTAATCAAACTCAGATATAGCTCGTTCTCCCCGAAATAGCTTTAGGGCTAGCCTCATACGTTTGCTAAAGGTGGTAGAGTACTCGATGGACTAGGGGCCTTACAAGGTTACTGAATCCAACGAAACTCCGAATGCCTTTAGCTCAAAGTATGGGAGTCAGACAGTGGGGGATAAGCTTCATTGTCAAAAGGGAAACAGCCCAGACCGTCAGCTAAGGTCCCCAAATATGAGCTAAGTGGGAAAGGATGTGGGAACGCAGAGACAACCAGGAGGTTGGCTTAGAAGCAGCCATCCTTTAAAGAAAGCGTAACAGCTCACTGGTCAAGCGGTTCTGCGCCGACAATTCAACGGGGCTAAAGCTCGTTACCGAAGCTGCGGATTTGATTCACTTTGAGTGAATCGAGTGGTAGGGGAGCATTCCATACAGAGCGAAGCTGAATCGCAAGGATCAGTGGACTGTATGGAAGAGACCCTGCCGGCACAAGTAGCGATAAACGCTGTGAGAATCGGCGTCGCCGAAAGTCTAAGGTTTCCTGAGGAAGGTTCGTCCGCTCAGGGTTAGTCGGTCCCTAAGCCGAGGCCGAAAGGCGTAGGTGATGGAGAGCAGGTCAATATTCCTGCACCACCAGGAGAGCGTTACGAGCGATGAGGAGACGCAGAAGGATAGGCATACGGGCGAGTGGAAATGCCCGGCCGCGATCGTAGGAGGGTTTCTCAGGCAAATCCGGGAGACCAATAACTCCGAGGAAAGCGGGGAAGTGCGACTTCGGTCAAACCAACTTGCTGAATCCACACTGTCAGGAAAATCCTCTAGCCAGCTCTTCGGGTGACCGTACCGCAATCCGGCACAGGTAGACGAGGAGAGAATCCTAAGGCGCGTGAGTGATCCCTCGTTAAGGAACTCGGCAAAATGGCCCCGTAACTTCGGGAGAAGGGGTACCCCATCGGGTGAGGAAGCTCGCCTTCCAGGCCTGAAGGGGTTGCAATGAAATGGCCCAAACGACTGTTTACTAAAAACACAGGACTCTGCAAAGCAAAAAAGGCGAAGTATAGGGTCTGACGCCTGCCCGGTGCCGGAAGGTTAAAAGGAGGAGTTAGTCGCAAGGCAAAGCTCTGAATTGAAGCCCCGGTAAACGGCGGCCGTAACTATAACGGTCCTAAGGTAGCGAAATTCCTTGTCGGGTAAGTTCCGACCTGCACGAATGGCGTAACGAGTTGGGCGCTGTCTCAACGAGGGGCTCAGCGAATCTGTAGTACCGGTGAAGATGCCGGTTGCCCGCTGCAAGACGGAAAGACCCCGTGCACCTTTACTATATCTTAGCAATGGATTTTGGTATTGTATGTGCAGGATAGGTGGGAGGCTTTGAAGCGTGAGCGTTAGCTCGCGTGGAGCCAACGGTGAGATACCACCCTTATGATGCTGAGATCCTAACTCTGGGCCGTGAATCCGGTCCGGGGACATTGCTAGGTGGGTAGTTTGACTGGGGCGGTCGCCTCCTAAACTGTAACGGAGGCGTGCGAAGGTTCCCTCAGGCTGTTTGGAAATCAGCCAGAGAGTGCAAGAGCATAAGGGAGCTTGACTGCGAGACCAACAAGTCGAGCAGGTGCGAAAGCAGGCTCTAGTGATCCGGCGGTTCCACATGGAAGGGCCGTCGCTCAACGGATAAAAGGTACGCCGGGGATAACAGGCTTATCTTGCCCAAGAGTTCACATCGACGGCAAGGTTTGGCACCTCGATGTCGGCTCATCGCATCCTGGGGCTGAAGTAGGTCCCAAGGGTTCGGCTGTTCGCCGATTAAAGCGGTACGTGAGCTGGGTTTAGAACGTCGTGAGACAGTTCGGTCCCTATCTGTAGTGGGCGCAGGATACTTGAGGAAGGTCCTTCCTAGTACGAGAGGACCGGAAGGAGCGAACCTCTAGTGTACCAGTTGTCCTGCCAGGGGCAGCGCTGGGTAGCTATGTTCGGATAGGATAAACGCTGAAGGCATATAAGCGTGAAGCCACCTCCAAGATTAGGTATCCCTCACCGTAAGGTGACTGAAGACTCCTTGGAGATGACGAGGTTGATAGGCTGGATGTGTAAGCGCAGTAATGCGTTGAGCTTACCAGTACTAATCAGTCGTGAGGCTTGACCATAAAATTTGAAATTGTTGCCCCCGTCAAGGGGGCAACATTTTTTTATGTTTATTTTAACCCAGAATTTTTTAATCTCGCGAATAGCAGCAATATCGTTTATTAAGGGTTCTCACTCTTACTTATCTGGATCTGTTCCGGTCGCGGATGATGGTTTCTTAATATTTTTATATGATGCAACTATGCTGTATCTAATCAGCAATAATGCATATTTTAGGTTGACTCCAGGCTCTTTGTGGTGTATAAAATCAAATCCATTTTTACGAAAATATAAGTTCCATGGAGAAAATGATGATGAAAAAATTGAGCTGTTTCATGGGAGCCATGATCCTTGCGGGATTTCTCCGCTGTCCTATTTTTGCAGAAGATATTGAAAAGAAATTCACTCTCTTTGCACTCCTCAATAATTACACGACTAGCGACGAGATAAACAGCGATGCCAGCAATAGAGCATATTATATCCGCGGCGGCTATCTGGAAGCCGTGAGACCCGATCCCCGGCCAGACAACGCCTCGAGCAATTCGCTCAAGATCCAGGATGCCTATCAGATGATGTTCGGCGCAAACTACGGGATCACATCCTGGTTCCTCATCGAGGCCAGTATCGGCTATTCAAAAAGCGATGTTGGAGATCTGGAAGTATGCGTGAGATTTGAGGATGAAGTGGACCCTGAAGCAGCAAAACTGTACCAGGATAAGAACGAGCATCTCTTCAGGTTGTATCTATTGCCAGTCGGCGAACTGACGAGGGTACCCATTCAGACTTCCGGCATCATCCGGTTCCGGCCAAAGAGCAACTTCAATCCATATATAGGAGCAGGCATAGGGTTCATCATGGTAGAATTCGATTCATCATCCGAGCTGGATCAGTTTTCCTCAAGAATCGATCGGTCCATTGGAACATTCATGTCTGCCTATCAATCAGAATACCTGAACAGAGATCTGGGCCCCGTAACGGTGGAAGCGCCGGACTCGCTCGAATATCATGTCGCGGGAGGTTTTGATTATACTTTCAAGAAGCATTGGGCAATCTTCATGGATGCGAAATATGTCTTTGCATCAAAAAGGATGAGCGTTAAAGTTGACGGAGTAGAAAAATTTGGGCGCGGGTTTCCTAACTTGGAAGTAGAAGATTGGGAAACTGTTCCACCAATATATGGTGAGCCATATGGCATATCTTCGGGAGGGGCATTTGATTTCAATGGTGATGGGATCCTGGATGGTGGCATGTATTATGTCAACGGCGGAAATATCAAGTACGGTGGATTTTCTCTGGGAGTTGGGATAAAATATACATTCTAAAAAAAGGGAATGAAAGCTTCCCGGTGATCTTAGCGAAGGGGAAACACCCGTTCCCATTCCGAACACGGAAGTTAAGCCCTTCAGCGCCGATGGTACTGCATTGGCAACGATGTGGAAGAGTAGGTCATTGCCGGGATAAATTTTATAGCCCCTGTTGAAGAACAGGGGCTTTTTATTTGGTGCGCCCGGCAGGGAAGGCCTCGTCGGATCGAGAGGACAGTTTTCAAAATGATAATCTCTTATGATAAAATGATGCACTAATAAAAGGGAAGAAGAGATGTCAGGACATTCAAAGTGGAGTTCCATCAAGCATAAAAAGGCGGCCGCTGATGCCAGGAGGGGAAAAATCTTTACGAAGCTCATCAAGGAGATCACCGTAGCGGCAAGGTTAGGGGGAGGAGACCCCGGCAGCAATGCGAGACTCCGAGCCGCTATCACCGATGCCAAGGCGGCCAACATGCCTGCTGATAACATCAAGAGGGCCATTCAAAAAGGAACAGGGGAGCTTCCCGGTGTTTCAATTGAAGAAGTCGTTTACGAGGGCTATGGTCCCGGGGGTGTTGCCATTTATGTGGAGGCCATGACGGACAACAAGAACAGAACTACGCCGGAGATCAGGCATCTCTTCGGCAAGCATGGAGGGCATCTCGGAGAATCCAACAGCGTCTCATGGATGTTTGCAAAGAAGGGGTACTTCGTGATCCAGAGAAGGAGCATTGACGAGGAATCCCTTATGGAAACGGTGCTTGAAGCCGGAGCAGAGGACATGAGGATCGATGGAGAGAACTACGAGGTATTCACTGACCCCGGGAACTTCGAGGCAGTGAAGATGGCCGTTGAAAAGAAAGGGATACCCGTTGAAGTTTCCCAGATTGCGATGATTCCTCAGAACAGGGTCAGGATTGAAGGAAAGAAGACCCAGCAGCTCCTGGGCCTGCTCGAGATCCTCGAGGATCATGATGATGTCCAGCATGTCTTCGCGAACTTTGACATTGACGAATCTGAAATCGTGGATGAGTCCTAAGTGAAGATCCTTGGCATAGACCCCGGGACCCGCGCGACAGGGTTTGGCATCATTGAGTTCCAGAATAACGCGATCAGACATATCGAATCGGGAACCATATTCAGCGCTACGAACGATGGTTCTTCCTCTCTGACGAAGATATTTGCTGGAATAGAAACAATCATTCAAAAACATAGGCCTTCTGCCATTGCGGTGGAGGAGGTTTTCTTCGCAACAAACGTCAAGTCGGCTTTGAAACTCGGACAGGTTAGAGGAGTCATCCTCCTGGCCGTGCTCCGATCCAGGACCACTTTCTATGAATACAGTCCATTGGAGGTCAAGAAAGCAGTGACGGGATATGGAAGAGCCGACAAGAGGCAGGTTCAGCTAATGACCATGAGGCTTCTCCATCTAACAAGCTATCCGCACACGGCCGATGCATCCGATGCCCTTGCCGTCGCCATATGCCATGCTCACAACATGAGAAGATGGGAGAGTGCTCACGGAAAAGAAGAACTCCATGGGCAAGTCAGACAGGAGAAAAATAAGAGAAAAATATGATCGGGAGATTGACAGGAGAGATAGTTTTTCGAAAACCGAACTTTCTTGTAATCGATGTTAACGGGATCGGCTACGATGTCAGCGTTCCTCTTTCCACCTACTTCAAGATCGAGGATGGAAAACCTGTCTCTCTGGAGATCTATACTCATCTGAAAGAAGATTCAATCAATCTTTATGGATTTCTCACAAGGGAGGAGAAGCTTCTGTTCGAAAGGCTCATCTCCATCTCCGGGATAGGTCCCAGGCTGGCCATCAACATCCTGTCGGGTATTGACTTCATGGAGCTGGTCAGGGCAATCCGAGGCGGCGATTCAGAGAAGTTGAAGACGATCCCCGGGATAGGAAAGAAGATCGCCGAGAGGATTGCTCTGGAATTGAAGGACAAACTCGCCGAACTTCCCGTTGATGAAGCCGGGCAAGCGGAGGATTGGAAATGGAGAAAAGTGGATCCAGGGGCGCAGGCTCTCTTTGATGATGCCATTTCCGCCCTCTCAAATCTTGGATTTCCCAGAGCAACCGCCAGGAAGGCGGTCGAGGAATCATTCGCATCATTCAGCAAAGACCATCCTGAGGAGCTGCCTGTCTTTGAGGATCTCTTCAGGAGATCGCTGAAACAGATAATGATAAAGAGGTGAGAAGAGATGGACGATGAGAAGGAGCTCACGACATCCCGGAGAACGGAGGAAGACCAGCAGTTCGAATCAACCCTCCGCCCACGCCTCCTCTCGGAATTTATCGGGCAAGTGAAGGTCAAGGAGAATCTGAAAGTCTTCGTCGAGGCAGCCAAGAAGAGGAAGGAACCGCTTGACCATGTCCTGCTGTACGGACCTCCAGGGCTCGGAAAGACAACCCTTGCCTACATCATAGCCAACGAAATGGGCTCCGGGATCAAGGCGACATCAGGTCCCGCCATCGAGAAATCAGGAGACCTCGCAGCCATTCTCACCAATCTGGAGGAACACGATGTTCTCTTCATCGATGAGATTCACCGGCTGAGCGCTGCGATCGAGGAGATCCTGTATCCTGCCATGGAAGAGTACAGGATTGATATCATAATCGGGCAGGGGCCCAGCGCCCGCTCCGTGAAGATTGACATACCGAGGTTCACTCTCGTCGGGGCATCTACAAGAGTGGGGCTCCTGACATCTCCTCTCAGGGATCGATTTGGCATCATCCATCATCTTGATTTCTACAATTCCGACAACCTGGCAACGATCGTCCGGAGGTCTGCAGGAATTCTGTCTATCCCCATCGATCCAGATGCCTCCATGGAGATAGCGATGAGGTCGAGGGGGACACCAAGAATCGCCAACAGGCTCCTGAGAAGGGTCAGAGACTTCGCCCAGATCAGCGGGGATGGGAGGATCAGGGCTGGAAGAACGAAGGAGGCTCTGGAACGACTCGATGTCGATTCCTACGGGTTGGATGAGATAGACAGGAAGCTTCTCCTAACAATCCTCGAAAAATTCAGCGGTGGGCCGGTTGGACTCAACACCCTGTCGGCGGCCATCGGGGAAGAGAAAGACACAATCGAAGAGATCTATGAACCCTACCTGATCCAGATCGGTTTCCTGGATCGAACTCCCAAAGGAAGAAAAGTCACCGAGCGTGCCATCAAACACCTCGGCTTTCACAAATCCAGCAACAAACACAAACAGAAGAATCTCTGGTAATCCTCGATAGGCGATAAAAAAAGGGGGCTGAATTTCAGCCCCTTGGATTAGCTGCCATCACTCTGTTACGGGCAACTCTCTGGATCGCTATTGATCTCGGCGTCTCTGTCTCCAATCTGCTTTGCCGTTTCGGTATTGTATGTGCCGTTGCCATAGCTGTTGACCGCTCTTGTCAGATAGTAGAATCCCTCACCGTTCGCAGGCGGATTGTTTGTATCCGTGGCCTGAGTATCCGTATCATCATTCTCGAGGCAACCCGTAACGGTTGTGCTGAAATCGCCCTTCGTGCTTCTCAACAGTTTGAGATCACCCTTAACCGTATCATATGCAGTTCCGCAGAGAGCAGCATTCCAGCCGAAGGTGTTCTTGTTCTTGGATAAGAAGGCAAGGCCGGTGACTTTCAACGGCAGTGCTCCTTCATCGATGGTGACGTCGCAGTCGTTGTCCTTGCTATCGCAGATTTCGGTTGCACCTGGATAGACTGTATTGTCGTTGTCGTCGCAATCATCCTTGGTGCCGGCGCAGGAGTCAGGCGTTGAATGACCATCAGCATCAACATCGAAAGTCAGCCCGTTATCGACTGTGCCGTCACAGTCGTTGTCCAGACCGTCGCAGATCTCGGCGAAGCACCCCTCGTAGACATCCACGAGAACGCATGCTGTATCTATGCATGTCTCCTTATCCGAAGAACAAACCGCTTTAACACAGTACCATGTGTCGGCAGTTGGTGCATCGAAGTAGTAGTACCTGTCGCTCCAGTCGTACAGCATCGTGTCGGTTCCCTCGATCGTACCGTCTCCGTCATTATCGATCCACCACTGATACTGGAATGTTCCATCAACGCACTTGTCGGCTGACGTTCCGGAGGATGTCAGCGTAACTTTATGACCGGGAGCCAGCAGTTTGCAGTTGTCTTCGCCTGTTTCATCGATCGTGCCATCCTGATCATTATCGACGCCATCATCGGCACATTTGATGTCAGGCGTGATTGTCGTGCAGTTCTGCGATGGATCTAAGGGACAGGTGGCTGCAGGCGGCGTATCGGCATCAGGACTCATGGTGAAAGCTGTCGTGACGGTATTGGTGATCTTGACATCGTCGATGTACCATCCGTCATCGAACCAGGTATAAGGTTCAGAGTAGCCTAATTGAGTTCCAGTTTGCATCGGGTAGTTCTCGATAGATGTAGCAAGGAATCGGAGTTTGATCCTGTATCCCTGGAGTCTTTCCAGGTTGAACTTGCTCTCAACCCATGTTCCGGGACCCGATGATCCCTGAAGACCCGGGCCGTCGCCGTTTCCGGTGTCCTCTGGATCGAAAGTCGCCCTGTAGTTGGTTTCACCCATCCAGGAAAAGGCGAATTCCGGGAAGCAGGTGCTGCTTGGACCGAGCCTCAGGCTGTTCGGGAAGAAGTCATCCTCGGTAGAACCGTCATCCGTCGGATCGAAGAGGCAGTTAACGAAGTTATCCGTTCCCTGGAAGTTGTAGACATTGGTGAATGGAAAGATCTTGATCCAGTTCCCCTGAACGTTTCCGCTGGCATCGGTTCTTGCCACCATGACGACTGCCCTGTCCGCGGTCTCCATCCATGGAGTGTTGGTGCCTCTCGAATCTAGCAGGGAGCATTGCTGCTTGAAGGATAGAATGGCTTTATTTGTGGCGTCGTTGAGCCCGAGATTGATGTGGTTGATGGTTCTGGCAATGTTCATTTCCGCCAAATGCTCCGTATCCCCTGAAGCGCTGGCAGGGTTTTCATGGTATCCCCAGTGCAGCGAGTTTGAACCCAGGTAAGCTCTTCTACTATTTGATGGGATAGATGCAGATGTGTCATGAATGTGCCAGTCTTGATCTAAGAACACGGTGTCGATGTTGCAGTTTTCTCTTCCATAGCTGTTGGAGTTTGGATTGGCGGGATCGTTGTACTGACATCTCTGTCCATCTGCTGCCGCCACTCTTACAAACTCAAACTTGGATTCGCCTGATTCAAAACCCGCCGTCCATGTAATATGATCCGCCGAGCCTCCGGACGCATCGAGGTCTAACGGAACGGTTATCTTGAGAGGCATGTATGTTCCGTCGATCTCGTTGGAGGTGACTGTCAGCAGGAACTCTGCGTCGAGGTCCTGATAGACTCCACTTCTATTCACGTCTTTGACCTGGAACTGGAACCTGTCGGTGGAATTGGTTCTGGCCTCTCTTTTCGGGATATCACCGTAGCTACCGGAGCTATCCGTGATGCAGTCAACGTTGATCGTGCCGTCGTTATTCAGATCGGAGGCCTGGATCTTTGCCACTACATTCGTCAGATCTATGAATTCCCCCTCGGCTCTTGCAAGGTTTCTCAACGTGACTTCCATCGTCACAGTTTCGTTTTGATCGGCAAAGCCGTCATGGTCTCCATTGTCATCGACGATGGTGACGAGTTCCACGGACATTCTTCCGACGGGGTATGAGATGGAAGAGCCGTAAAAGATAGGATTGATCGGGCAGCCGCAATTGTCATCTCCGTAAGGCCTCAGGTATCCACCGCCGGCAAGCGGACAATGCTCATCGGCTTCGTCAGTTAGATTATCGCAGTCATCATCGCCGACGGGGGTTCCGCCCGGACCCATGCACCACTCATCAGCCTCATCCACCGTTCCATCTCCATCGTCGTCGTAATCTTTGGATCCCGGCGCCCCATCGGGTCCATATTTGTCATCGTCAACGCCGCATTTTCCGGGACATCCATCGGTGCCATGGTTGTAAACATGCACACCATCACTCTTATCCACATATTTTATGTAGAGAGTCGGGAGATCGGTTCCATCAACCTTGACGAAGATGACTCCATCCTCATCAAATCCCGTGGATATCGGGACGTTTCCAGTGTACTCGAAGGAGCCGGATGCTTTCTGTTCGAGCCAGAAATATTCCCCATTCGGCTCGGCTTCCGAGTAGGCAAGTATCCTGATTTCTTTGAGACCATCACTGTCGGCATCCTGTATGTCAACCGAGGATGTGTCATCCTTATCCCAGGTTGGACCCACGCCCTGTGTGGTTTCGGCATTGACGTCCAGTATGCTTACAGGAACCAGAGACAGGCCTTCATACATGTAGATGGTCTTGATTGACATCGAGGCGCACTGTCCGTTCGTGCTGCAATCCGTCTGATCGGCGATGGGATGCATCTCGTCCCATTCAATTGCAACGTCGTCAATGGCTAATCCATAACCATTTCCTACTGGTGTATTGGACTGGCTCCCTTCATATACCCAGAAACCGAAGGCGGCTGCAAACTTCTTTCCGGAATCGCCGTAATAGTCTTCGAAGGTTTCTCCGGGCCGGAGTCCATTTGTCCTGGGCCAGCCGGTGCCGAAGTTCTTGTAGGGTCCATTGGCCGTTACGAATTCATCCGTGGAGCCGTCGCAGTCACTGCTGTTGATCGTGCCGTCGCCGTTGCTGTCCCAGTCGCAATCGTTATCAGCATCATCATCCGGCGGTTTGGCAAGTCCATGAGGTTGGTCTCGCTGGTCCGCGGTGAGGTCTTCAAAGGCGCATCCTCTTCTTCCCACTCTGTTATTGCCGACGGTCCCGTTTGTCTGATCGCCCACTGCGTTTGATGGAGCAAAGGCAGAGAAGCCGTCGATCAAGTTTCCGTTACCACCGGACTTGAGCCCCATCTTTCCCGAGAAGCCGTTGAATACCCAGTCATCGATGAAGCTGATTTCATCGTCTGATTCCGTATCTGTATCGAGTTCCCAGGTGACAACCGTCAGCGTATCGTTAAGATCGACCTGCTGGTTCCACTGGACGGCATCGTAACCGAATTCAACGTAGTACGAGAATCCATTGGCATCGTTATTGACATGGACCTTATTGATGTCCGGCGTCTTGAGGAATTCCTTCCAGTAATCCGCATTGTTTGTTCCAGATCTTGTTTCATAGGGCTGGCATTTTATTGCTCCTCCTGGTTTCGTTGGTGTGAGACATCCTACTTGTCCTGTTTGCTGGTCATTGAATATTGTTCCTGTATGCCATGCACCACCCTTCCATGCTTCTGGCTCGGATCCTTTGGTCTGGAATCCGCAACCTCCTTTGTTGGCCCAGTTCTGGCTGAGTGTATCGTCAGCGGGCTCCCTGTCTTCGCCCGTGTCTAGAATATCATTAAAGTTTTTATCTTCTCCCCAGTTCGTTATATAGTTGGTTCCCTCTGTTGATTTCGGGTGAATGCCTGTCCGGAAATCTTCCCCGTTGGTGTTAAAGTCCCAGGGACCATTGAAGCCTGGGTTTCCGCCGCCATATGCGGTGGTTGTCATGTCGTCGAACTGGACTCTCTCATACCAGAGGTCAAAATCCTCTCCAGGAGCATCGAGCTGTCCACCCTGCTTCTTTCCTGTATCGAGTGGCCCGACATACTCGTTGTTGTCGTAATCTTTGGTGACCGTTCCACCCGTCGGGAAATCCGTTGAGAAGTGGAGAACCTCGTCGTCTGCATCGAGTTGATGTGAGAATGCCTGGTACTCCTTTACCGACTTTCCATTCTTGGTTGCGCTGATACCAAGAACCATTTCGATTTTGTCCGATGGGAAAGTCGGATTTCCTACGACTTCGATCTCGAATGGTATTATCATGGCTGAGCCGGAATCGAGCTTTCCAACGACTTTTTGCGGATTCAGGATGTTTATAAAGGATGATAGACTGTTATTCAATCTTCCTGGATCATCATTGTTGTCTGAATCAGGCACAACGGCTCTCAATTCGGCTTCGAGATCGACAAGGTCTGTTCCTTCGCCGTTGAGAATGGCGATCCAGTAAACGATTTTTTCTTCTTTATCCGGGTATTTGTCGGGCAAGGACCTGCCTATGCCGTTGACTTCGCAACCTCCGTCCAGGTAGTAAGCGTAGTTTCTGCCCCACTGCCAGATCTTTGTTCCGCTCTGCAACCTTACCGTGCAGTCCGCTTTAATCATGGAGAATCTCTGGTCAGAAACATCCTGATATACTGCCTTCAAGTAGTACCCATCTTCCAGATCCAGAATCCCGTTGTTATTGCCCTGCGTCGAAGAGCTGGATGTCGGGAGATCCTCAGACTTGAATTTCAGCGCCGCGCCTTGCTGGATGAAAGAGATCCCTGTTTCGGTATCTACCGTAACGTCGTCGGTGGTATCAATCTGACGGTCCGGTCCTGGATCGATGACGTAAACAGTCGTTCTTCCGCTGATCACGCTGGGAGTAAGGCCGCTTCCGGGATCGCCTGCCTCGTCCACCTCATTGACGATCACGTGGACGATGTCGTTGCAGACAACCGGGCTCTTATCGAATCTGATGCTGCTTCCAGCAACGCATCCTCCCGCAATGGCGGCCGCATACTTTTGCGCTTCGAGATTAGCCAATTTGGCACTGATCTTCAGTATCCACGTTCCTGATAGCTCCTCATCGATGGTGCCATCGCTGTTGTTGTCTCTGGCCAGGTCACTCGTGGAAACGAATATTCCTTCATTCACGTTGAAGGTATCTCTGGAGGCATTCGCACCGCTATTCTTGACCTCGAGCGACCATTCGCTCTGGTCTATCGTGCCGTCGCCGTCGTTGTCTTCGCCTGAGTCGAGCGTACCATCTTTGTCCTTGTCTTCAGTGAAGTAGTTCCCCCAGTAGAGATGCTCGTTCGAATCCAGGGATCCGTTGCCATTGGAGTCAAACCATAGCTCGAGATCAAGATCGTTGATGAGATCTTCACCGTAAGGGCTCGTGCTCGTACCATCGATCCAGGCTACGGCGGCTTTCAGAGGAATGGTCGTATCCGTGACCTGGAACTCAATTATGACAGAATCATTTGGTGATATACCCTGGCCTGTTGATAATCCCTGATCATCGATGATGAGGCCTACGGGGGTCGAGGGATCCGTTATGAGCGGGAGGACATTGCGCAACTCGATTCGACCGTACCCTATTTCGTTATTGAATCTGTATTTCTTCGAGATATAGGCGCCATCCATGAATTCGGCAGAAGCTATGAGGATGGCTTTAACAAGAGCTCCTGAAATGACCGGTACCTTGTCGGCGTCGTTTCCCGCATCGGATGATGTTCCGTCAGGATAGAACCCCTGAGCGAAGTAATCCCTGACGATGGCAGAAGCTCCCATTGCCGCCGGCGAAGAGAAGCTGGTCCCGCTGTTATTGTTTGTACTATTGCAAACAACGGTGCCGGTCTGATCGTTATCCTGGCTCTTGCAGGAATATTCTGACGAGATACCCTGCAGGCCATAATCGACGGCGGGAGCCATTAGCAGAGGAGCAACCCTCGGCTTGCTTGTCGATCCTACTGGACCGACGCTCGAGAAATCGGCTCTCCAGTTAGTATAACCGGCATTGCCTGAACCTCCGACTACGATGGCATTCTTACTGTTGGCCGGACTGCCAATCGTCCTTTCGTCGGCCGTCCCATCGGCATTTGTATCGGAGCTTGAATTGCCCGCCGATATGAATACCATCGCTTCTTGATTCTCAAACAGAAATTCATCGATCTGCTGCGGGTGCGCATCGTAAACCTGGCTATCTGAGCCAAAGCTGTAGTTGGTGCCTCTAGCGCCATTGGAATAACCATCACCAAGGATACCGCTTCCTGGCGTTCCGCCATAGAAAGATTTGGTTGGGCTGCCTCCTTCATCACAGGCTCCTGAAGCAGGAGTAATATAATCATCGTAGAACAGAAGCTTCGCCCCTTTCGCAACGCCATCAATCTTCCATGGGTTATCGTTGGAGTCATAGAAGTACCATCCTTCACCATAGCTGGGATCCACATCGGAAGCGTTTCCGAGAGCCGTTGCCGATACAACCTGTCCGTGTGTATAGCCGCCACTCGCAACATCATCACAGCTCTTATAATCACCACTTCCGCCCCATGAGCCTGTGGTTTTATAGAGATAGATTTTCCTGTGGGAAGGATTTGGTATCGTAGGATCGGCAGGATACCCCGGATCCGATCTCGTATTGGAAAGGTCCCCGGCATCATAGCTGGCGCCTGTATCGACAACCTGGAGATACTGAGGATTGGCTATCCCTCCTCCTCCGCCTCCGTCAACTCCCACGTCGAAGTATGGAACCGCGCCCTCGTTATAATCCCCTGTCTGCATGACTGTCGTCGTTTCTTCACCATGGGGGAAATGCGGGGCTACTTCAAAGACGCCTCTGACCGCCTCTAAACTGGCGATTTCTCCGATCTTGCTTCGATCGATGTCTACATAGATTGTGTTGCCGTAAACGAACTTGATCATTCCACCCATCTGGGAGATCTTCTGTGAGGCTACAATCGCTGGTTCATTCGGGAAAAGCATGACGACAAGAGAATATACAGGAGAAATGGCCGCAACAGGGTCGGGAAGAGGTATTTTCCCAACGTTGGGGGCTATTTTTAAGGCAGGGTGGTAGGGTTCCAGAAATTGAATCTTGGGAGAAGAGGCAACGATCGGATAATTGCTGGAATTGAGCAGGACGATGTGAGCGCGATTGGACAGATAATCAAAGAACTGCACCCCCAGGTTTTCGAACTCTTTTCGCGTTACCTCAAACTTCCCATAGTCGAAATAATCAGGATTGAACTGTGCTATGAAATACTGCATCGTATCCGTTGTCTGGAGGAGGATTCCCTTCTTCAATTCTCCTGGAATGTCGAACAGGCCGCTGCGTGTATCGAAAGAACCAACCATCGTTTTCAGATAGTATGGAGAAGAGACAAATTCTGGTGGAACCTCCCCATAGTAAGGTCCTGTCAAGTATGGCCATACATAATTGCTTCGCTGATAGAGAACGGGTTTTTTCATAATGACCTTATTTGGATCCTCCGCGGAGTTCCCGGCGGTCACGGACGCTGTTGTTGCACCGGAATCGTTAGGTTTTGCTTGATTGGTGTTCCCCACGGTCACGGAGATGGTGCCGCTGCTGCTGCTGTTCAACTTCTTCTTGACATCCGGGACGTTCTCCTCGGCTGCCGAAAAGGTGGTGATAGAGAGTGCTATCAGCGCGAGGATAACAGAAAAGATTCTCCAAAAGCTATACCTGTTTTGCATGACCTCCTCCTATGCATTTTTTAAGACGCAATAGTTTATATGATTGATTACACATTTTCCCCATGTGTGTAATATCTACGGTGATATCGCCTTCTTGTCAAGGATAAATTCTGCAAAAAATGAAATGATTTTTTCATTTCGGTTCCTCTTATACATATTTGCATGGGCAAAGTCAATCGACGGAAAAACTATTTGCTGATGGATCTGCAAAAAGAGCCTCTGCATATCTGCAGCACCATACGGAGGGCTGCTTCTCCATTGAAAATTTAGTAAGGAATTTCCGGTTTTGCGCCGATATTCCGGGAGCGAGGAAATATGCTATTATTTCAAAATATGGAAGGGACTCGAGACGATGAAGGCTTTCGATAAATATGAGAAGCTGAAGTCGATAGTGAAGGAATGCGAATCGCTCCTGGTGGCCTTTTCTGGTGGAGTCGACTCTTCTTTTCTCGCAAGAGTGGCCTGCGATGCCCTCAAAGGACGGACGCTTGCAGTTACGGCCGTATCGGAGAGCCTGCCAAAATCGGAAAAGATCCAGGCCAAGACCATAGCTCTAGAAATAGGAATCCCGCATCTTTTTATAGAATCGGGAGAGATGGGAAATTCTGAATTTCTGAAAAACAGTTACACGCGATGCTATTTCTGTAAATCCGATCTCTTCGAGAGGCTCCGCTCTATCGCCAGGGAAAAAGGTTTCAAGTTTATAGCCTACGGCGCCAATGCAGATGACGAGGGGGATTTCAGGCCGGGCTCCCGGGCAGCGCTGGAGTTTGGAGCCATCGCCCCTCTGAGGGAAGCAGGGCTCACCAAGGAGGAAATAAGGCTTTTGAGCAGGGAACTGGGGCTTTCGACATGGAATAAACCTTCAAAGGCCTGTCTCTCCTCGCGGATACCATATGGAGAAGAAATTACGGCTGAAAAACTGAGGCAGATCGAGATGGCAGAAGAAGCGCTGGAAATGCTGGGCTTCAGGCAGTTGAGAGTCAGGCATCATGGAAGCATCGCCAGGATTGAATTGGGGGCGGAGGAGCTCGACAGGATAGGCAACCCTCGGATGAGAAATGAGATCGTCCGGCTTGTCAAGAAAGCCGGCTTTAAGTTTGTCACCATCGATCTCGAGGGGTACCGGATGGGTCCCTTTAATCCCGGCAGATCTCCGAAATGACCCGCAGGGGCCACAGAATGATGATGGCCTTGCCTATGATTCTATCTCCTGAAACGGTTCCGAAAACTCTGCTGTCGATACTGGATTCGGCATTATCGCCCATTACGAAATAGCCCTGCCCGCAGTCCTCCTTCACGCGCTTGATGAGAATTCTCTTCCCATCTGCCGGATCGAAGAATGCCACGATATCGCCTGTTGCAGGCCTCTTTCCTGAGAGAAGAGAGACTTTACTGATGAGGACCAGATCTCCGTTTCTGATGGTCGGAAACATGCTATTGCCGTTTATCTTGAATGGCTGGGCGATGAATCCGGTCACCATATATACAATGATGGAGAGCAGTGCATAAACGATCAGCAGATTTTTCAGGAAGGCGTTCATCTTCTCATTTTTCAAACATCCTCGGATCAAAGGCATCTCTGATCCCTTCGCCGAGGAGGTTGCAGGATAGCACCGTAAGAAAGATAGCAAAGCCGGGGAAAAGCGCAAGCCACCATGCATGCTGCATGTATCTCTGCGCCTCGGAGAGAATGCTCCCCCAGCTTGGCGTGGGTGGCTGGACGCCGAGCCCGAGGAAGGAGAGGGAAGATTCGGCGAGAATGGCTCCCGCGATGCCGAAAGAGGCTGAGACGAGAACGGGCGCCAGAGAGTTGGGAAGGATGTGCCTGAAGATGATCCTGAGATTCTTCGCCCCCACGGCTCTAGCGGCATGTGTGTAATCGATCTCCTTCAGCTTCATGAACTCTCCCCTGACATAACGGGCGATCCCGGTCCAGGAGATCAGGCCGATGACGATCATGATCTTGAAAATAGGTTCGATCTCTCTTATGAACGGAGGGTTGATGGCCATGACGGCCAGTATCAGAAAGAGGGTGGGGAAACAGATTACGATTTCGATTATCCTGGAAATTACGACATCGATGACCCCCCTGTAGAAGCCTGCCAGCGATCCCAGGATGAGGCCAATGATGAGAGAGATTCCCATGGCAATGACACCCACCTTGAGAGATATTGTAGTTCCATGGATGCATCGGGAGAGAACATCCCTCCCCAGGCCATCCGTTCCCATGAAGTGGCTCCAGTCTGGTGATCTGAGGACGGAGTTAATATCGGTCGTTTTGAAACTGTACGGAATGGGAGCCGATAGGATGAAACATCTCTTGCCTTCATGGAACTCTTTCCACCCGTCTTCCGGAGTTTCGGGAAGCTTGATGATCGGTTTTAGAAGAATGTAATCTGAAAAAGCTGGAAAATACACCCTCCCTCCTCCGATGAGGATGAGAGGTTTATCATTGGCGATGAGAGGCGCCAGGAGGGAGATCAGACAGAAGATCAGGATGATCCAGAGACTGAGCAGGGCGCTCCTGTTCCGGCGGAGATTGTTCCATCCAATCTTCCATGTGGAATGCTTCTCATTCATACCGAACTCTCGGGTCAGCAATCGTATACAACAAGTCAGCCACCAACGTTCCCAGCAGGGTCAGAACCGCAGAGATCAGCGAAAGACCCATCACAGTCGGGTAGTCGCGCTGGAAGACGGCCTCGAAGAAGAGCCTTCCTATTCCCGGCCAGGCAAATATCTGTTCTATGATGATCGAACCGCCGATCAGGGATGGGAGCATAAGCCCGAATAGGGTGATCATCGGGATGAGCGAATTTCTCAGCCCATGCTTGAACGTGATAACTTTTTCGTCCAGACCCTTTGCCCGTGCCGTTCTTATGTAATCCTGCCTGATCACTTCCACGAGACCTGCCCTTGAGAACCGCGAGAGGAAGGCGAGTCCAGCGTAGGAAAGGCAGATGGCAGGCAGCAGGAGATGAACGGCTCGGTCCGTGATCCAGTGGATGATGCCGAAACTCTCCGCACCTTCAGATTCTATCCCGTAGAGGGGAAGAACCTTCAGATAGACCGCAAATATTAACTGAAGTGAAATCGCCACCCAGAAGTTCGGGAGCGAGTAAAGCATGGATGAGATGACGCCGCTCGCCCGATCGAATCTTGAGTTCTGCCGCGAGGCAGACAGTGCTCCCACAGGAATGGCAATGATGAACATTATGAGGATGGCGAAGAGGTTCAGAACGATTGTATTTGGAAGTCTCTCCAGGATCTTTTCCGAGACGCGGCGGTGATCCGAGAACGATTCTCCTAAATCCAGGTGGATGAGATCATTGAGCCAGAAGAGATACTGTTCCAAGAGGGGTCTCTGCATATGATAGATCTTTTTCATCTGTTCATATGCTTCCGGAGGAAGCGTTCTGACCGTTCCTTCATCGGATAGCGCTTCCAGGGGACTGCCCGGGGCCAGATGAATGATTACGAAAACGATGAAGGTGATTCCAAGCAGAGTGACAGCAGCAATACCGACCCTTTTAGCGATGTATCGATACATTATTTGTATTTCTGTTCGCCGGCGGGAACCCACCAGGCTATGACGCCGGGATAGAACTGCCATATCCCCTTGGGCGAGGTCTCGATGTCCCTGAATCTCTTATCCATCGCGAGGCATGCTGCGGGATGGAAGAGATAGGTGTAAGGCTGATCCTCGTGCAGTATCTTTTGCAGCCTCCGGTAGATCTCCTTTCTCTTTTCGAGATCGAACTCCCTCCTCCCCTCGAGCAAAAGCTTATCGGCCTCTGGATTGGCATAGCCGCCATAATTCTGTCCGTTGAGGTACTGGGAGGAGTGGTAAAGTTCGTACGGGTCTGGATCGATGTCTTTCCGTAGCCCGGACATTGCAGCTTCAAAGAGATGGTTTCTCTTGCGTTCTTGGAAAGTGGACCATTCGAGCTTCGTGAGGTTCATCTTCACGCCGAGCCGGTCGAGGCTTTCCTTGAAGAGAGCCGCCATCTGTTCGGATGTCTCGGGACCCGCCGGAAAGATCATGGTGAATTCGAACTCTTGTCCGTCCTTGTCCCTGATTCCGTTACCGTTCGTATCTCTCCACCCCGCTTCCTCCAACAGCTTCTTTGCTTTCGCGGGATTATAGGCGTGAGCCTTCAGTGTCTCATCATTAGCCCACGTGTCAGGCTGGAAATCCGTCGTAGCCACGCATCCAAGCCCGAAGTAGATGTTCTTGAGAAAGCCCTCGCGATCCATGGCATGGGTCATGGCTCTCCGTACTCTTCTATCGGTGAAGAATCTGTTGCTTCCATCCATGTTCCAGCTTATGTACCAGAGATAGATGGGATTGTAGACCAGTGTCCTGAGTCGCGTTTTGAATTCACTCCTGTCTGTATCTTTCTGGAAGGTGAGAGGCGGAAGATTGGTGTAGTCGATGTCCCCCGTGAGGAGCGCCTCGAATCTGACCTTCTCGCTTGGGATGATCTTGAAGATGATCCTGTCGAGAAAGGGTTTAACGTCCCAGTAGTCCTTGTTGCTTTCCAGAACGATCTTTTGTGAGCGCTCCCATTTTGCCAGTTTGAAAGGACCGCACCCTATCGGGCTTTCGTTGTACTTCGACTTCAGGAAATCTGGCTCTCCGGCATAGATGTGCTTCGGAATGATGCTGATGCTCCACGTCGAGAGGGCAGGAGAAAAAGGCTCTCTGTACTTGACTTTGAATGTGTGTGGATCGGGAGCCGATATTTCCGCTACATCCTTGAACATCCCTATCTTGTCTTTTGCCATGGAGGCTGGATCCATGATCCTCTCGAAGGTAAACCTGACATCCTCGGAAGTGACGGGAACCCCATCATGCCATCTGGCATTATCTTTCAGATGGAAAGTGATGGTCAGTCTGTCCTCGGAGATATCCCAGGATCTTGCCAATCGCGGGATGATGTTAAGGTTCCTATCGTGATAGACGAGGGATTCAGTGACGAGTCGCGCGATTATGTCTGATTGAACATCACCAGCGGAGACGAAGTTCAGTGACTGGGGATCGGCGGCAAGCGCGGCGACAAGTGTGTCACCTTCCATCCCGGCTCTGCCCAGAGATTTTTCGGCGACAGAAAATTTTTCGCCGACGTGAGTACCCTTCTCACTCCAGCTCCAACCAGAGAGGGATGCAATCATCAGGACTAAAAGAAGTAATGATAAGCATCTCAACAGGAAATGGCCGGAGTATCTTGCCCTAGATCGGGATTTGTCGGGCATGCTGCTTGATCCATGAAGATTGAAGGTCATCTGGTGATTTCCAGTGAGGATTCATTCATGGAGTCATCGAGGCATTTCAGATACACCCTGTCCGATTCCTTAAGATCGACTGAGAAGCTGAATGTCTCCTCCGGAGAATCGCAGATTCTATCTTCCGGCTTTGCCAGGCTCCAGTCCTTTCGATCAATGGAGTAAAGGACTTTCTGAACCTTTCCCGTCGCATCTTCGACATGGAGATCAATGAAAAGCCTCTGCCCTTCGACGCTCTTCCTGACAATCTTCATTTCCGGGGGAGTGCCATCAACGGTAAAGGGCTCTGACTGGATCTCGAAAAATCTTTCTTCACCTGCAAAATTGGAAGGGGAGTCGTCTGCCCTGACCTTTATCCGGTACAGACCATCCGGCACTCCCGAATGGTTCCATAGATAAAAATTCTTCCCTCGGACTTCGTCTAGTTTCGTCCAATCATCTCGCGTCTCCGGCCTGAAAAAGATGGTGAAGAGAATGGAATCACCGTTGGGGTCGGATGCCTGCCAGGAGATTCCCTTCTCACCCCTTTCTATCTTTCTCTTTCCTTTCTCAGAAGAGGATCCAGGAGGCGGTTCCTGCTCGGCCTCGAGGAATTGCCCTGCCTTGAGGATCGATAGCGACCCGATCTCGGGCGCTGCATTGAACTGGAGATAGGGTATGGTTACGCTGTAAAGGATGGGAGACTTCCCCGGGTCGATCCTCGAAAGATGAGCCTTCCACTGGACGAAGCGCGCGGGAGGCGATTCTATCTTTCCCGGAGCAAGAGGATTCATAGATCTCGACCATTCGCTCCATCCGGAATCAGGAGTCTCAGTGTTCCCGGACCTTGTATAGATCTCGATCCTCGTTCCATCTTTTTGTTCCACACTGCATCGCATCTTTCCCCATTCGGACCGCATTCCCGTATCGAAGGGTCTCGAGACGAAGGTACCCGAACTTTCCAGTTCCTGGCTGAGATGGTAGGCTTTTCCCATGTTGCTCGTCACCATAGAAAGCCCGGAATTCCTGGAGGGTATTATGGAAATCACTTGGGCTTCCGGGAGCTTGAAGAGAAGGGTTGCTCTTCCATCTTCTTCCAGCCGGTAGATCCTCCCGGGTTCTCCCGTTCCAAAATAGATCCTGCCATCCTTTCCCGCGCATAGCGTATAGATATTTTCATGGTCGAGCTTGAGAAGAGGCCGCGCGTCGACTCCCCTGGAGATGGCATGGATGACAGATCTCGGCCTTTCCGGCCCCCTTTTCTTTTCCGGAAGAGGGAATCCTTCCACGACAGCCGTGAACTTCTTGCCGGGAGTTTCCTCCATCGTTGACTCGGCGACCTTCCTCTCGAACTCAGATGCCGGGATAAGCTCCTGCAGCTTGAATAGCAGGGGAGGCGAAGGAGGCTCAAGTTCGAGATGGGAGATCATCGATGCGTATACAGTCCCGTCCTGTCCGATTGTGATAGAGGAAACCTCGCTCCTGTCCGAGGCCAGGAGGACGTTGGCTGTTCCTTCAAGGCTGATCTTGTACAGAATCCCTTTCCTGTCGGAACCGGCAAGGAGATTGCCATCACCGTCGATGGCCAGCGAAACGATGTGAGACTCATCGCTGTCAAAGAAAACCTGGTACTCTCCATTCTTTGAGATGTTGAGGATGAGACCTCTCTCTCCTGTGGCTGCAAAGAGGTTCCCCCTGGGATGAAAGGCCAGAGACCAGATGTACCTCTCCTGAGGTTCGGAGAAGATTTCATGGTTGCCGCTTTTGGTGATCCTGTATATCTTCCCCATCGGTGAAGTTCCCGCATAGATGTCCTCATTGTCATCCATCGCCAGGGCTGTCACCTCGCTCTCGTCAGCCTTGAAGAATATGGAGACTTTCCCCTCTTTCGTGATCTTATAGATGATGCCATCATTGCCGCTTCCAACGAAGATGTTTCCCGCAGAATCGACAACCTGGCACCAGAAGAAAGGGGACAGACCATCGGGCAGCGTCGTTTCACCGAGGGGTTTGACTCGGGGAGAAAGCATCATTCCGCCGGATCCCGGAAAAGAAATCCCCTGATGCGTTCCCTTTTCAAGATGGCCGCGTTCCGATTCCGTCCAGAATTTCACTTCGGAGGATTGAGCCGGCTGAAATGGAAGAGATATAGAGATGAGAATGATCGGATAGAGAAGAATGCTCTCTTTCATTTTTCCTCGACGTCCAGAGCGATCTTTTTGTAACCCTCGATGGTATAGTCCATCTTGATCGATTCCTCCAGGACCGCTCGTTCGTCCATGACGAGATAGTTTCCCTTCGTCTGCGGCCTGATGATGATGGAGGAACGGGAGATGGGAAGATTTGGAAGCCTGACCCCGCGTATGAGGATCCCGCGATCTTCCCTCATGAACAGGAGGTAGATTTTGTCATTTGTCCTGAGGTTGTTGAGAAGCCAGAGAAGATGGTCGAAATCTCTTGGAACGAACATCTCTTCCTGAGCTTCCATCCTGCTCAGTACATAGGCGTCGCCTACCTGAAGATAGAGCTTCCCGGGAGGAATCTCTTCAGGAATCTGCACTTCCTTCACTTCGGTGATCTCTCTTCCGCGATAGGGTTTGACTGAGATGCTGACCTGGAGCTTCTCGCCCGGCTTGATCCTGCTCCGATCGCACCAGACCCTCCCGAGCCTTGCCATCTTCTTGGAATGAAAATAGTCAAGAAGGAGGTTGATCCCTTCGATGCGGGACTCCGAATATTCATTGTCCATGAGCAGATATGTGATGAATGCCAGCGTGGCCGTGGAAATGAATTTCGAGTAATCACCGGAATAGAGGTTGACCAGATTCACGCTTCTCTCTTCCGAGAGTCTGATCATTGACCCTTCCTTGAAGCCGATAGTCGCATCCCCGTACTCTTTTTCTGCGGAAGAGAGGATGCTGTTGAGGGAGTGGAATAGGAGGACGGGGGTGAGAAGCTTGTGATCGATGACGTCAAAACTGTAAGAGATGGATTTTTTGTTCTCGGTTGAGATTTCCACACGCACCGGGATCGTTTTCGATTTCTGACCGAGCCTTCCTGCCATGCCCGATGCCCTGTCTTCCGTGAATGTGCCAATCTCTGTCGTAGTGTCCGCTATCTTGAAGGATGCGGCCAGATTGGGAAGAAGCGTCTCCACTTTTGCCGCAGTCATCGGTATGTCGATCCGTCCGATGTTGAAAAGTGGATGTCCGAAAGCCAGAATCCTGTCCCCGTCGACGGCCGTTACCGTACCCACTGCGGAAAGGTTGATATCCCCTTTTATGAGCTGGATCCCCACGGCGGACCCCGGCTCCAGTTTAGGTTTGACATCCGTTGTATTTTTCGAACTTCCTCCGACCTGCATCGGAGAGAGGATGGTTCCTGACAGCGTTTTCTCGAGCTCAGGGATGTAATTACTGTTGAATCCGGAAACGACCAGTGGCATCCCGATGGGAGAGAGGCTTCCGGGGATCATCCCGGCCTCCATGTTTGAAAAAAAAGAGTTTTTCAAAAAGCTCTTCAGTCGTTCAGGATCAAACAGTGTCGATATCCCTGCAGCCCGGGATGAAGAGATGCTAGTGTGTACCGCTCCTCCTGGACTTTTCTCTATTTGAAGCATCTCCTCGATGGGCGTGATACCTGCGATGGCCTCCTTTGAGAATCCCCACATGAAGGCAGTGGCTCCGACAAGCTTTCCATCGATGTAAACCGGGCTTCCGCTCATCCCGCTCAAAACACCGGTCTCTCCCAGTGGGCCTCCTGAAAGTCTTGCCAGAATTATGTTCTGTTTTGGTCCGACCTTCTCCAGTTTGCCGAGGATTTCGACCTGGAACTCTTCCACTTTAGTTCCACCAAAAACCGTCTTTCCGACACCCTTCATGCCAGCTCGGACATCTTCGAATTTGATGATGTCAATCTCTGCAAAGACAGAGGCAGAAAAGAAAAGCAAGGTGAAGATAATAAGAGAGAAGATCCATAATTGGAGCAATCGAATTCTTAAAGGCATCGGGTGCATCTGAAGACTCCGTTTGAAGATAGTAACATAGGGAATAAGCTGTATCAAGAAAGGCAGTTGCATCGATGCAGCGCGGGAGTTTTTTATTCAATAGAGTTGTTTTTGGCGCTATGAATGGGTTGCTTTATATTTGGCTTCGAGTTGCTCCCGGGTTTCCTCGTGATTTGGGTCTTTCACGATGCAGTCTACCGGGCAGACGGAAATGCACTTCGGGTCATCGTAGAAGCCGACGCACTCCGTGCAGAGATCCGGGTTGATGATGTAGATGTTCTCTCCTTCTGAAATGGCCTGGTTGGGACATTCGGGCTCACAGGCCCCGCAGTTGATGCATTCCTCATTGATCAAGAGTGCCATTTGTTCCTCCCTGGTCTTTGATTGCAGTTAAAGAATCATTAAAAATAGCATAACGCATCCAGACGGTCAAATCATTTCCGCAAACAGCAAAATTCCTAAGAGGCTGTGGAGCGAAGGGATGAAAGATTCCAAAAAGCCAATGGACACTCATTAGGGCGTTGCGATTGAGCGTTACATGCGGGAAGGCACTGCGATGCCCATCAGTTCGAGGGCTTTCGTAAGCCTTATGATGAATAGATGCGTGATGATGATACGGAGCTTCTTAATCGCGGGGTCCTTCTCCTTCATGACGGGGTACTTCTGGTAGAAAGAGTTGAATTTCTGTGCAAGCATGAAGCAGTATTTTGCGACTGCGGAGAGCTCAAGGGTGTTCGTGGAGCACTCGAGGATTTCATCCATCTTGGAGATAAAAATCACGATCTCCCAGTGATCCTGTGATCCGGCTGGATCAAGAGATTCGAAACTGATCTGATCGGCCATCCTCTCGATCTCTTTTTCGTGGAAGCTCTCTCGCTCTTTCATCTTGTTGAAGATGTTCCTTGCCCGGACGGCAGAGTACTGAATGTAGGGACCGGTCTCGCCATCGAAATTGAGGGCATTGGCAAAGTCGAACGAGATCACCTTATTCCGCGTGAACTTGAGCATGAAGTAGCGCAGAGCTCCCGAAGCAACATTTCTGGCGATGTTCTCGATGGCTTCCTGTCCCATATCCGGATTCCTTGACTTGACCTCCCTCAGGGCTCCCTCGAGCAGTTTGTCAAGGAGATCATCGGCCTTAACCCCCTGTCCCTTCCTTCCCGACATCTCGATATAAGGCCTGGCCTTATCTTCTTCGGAAACTTCAAATCCCATCTCGAGTGCGCATCGGGGGCTCAGGGCTACCATCTCGTAAGAGAAGTGCACGGAGTTCTCTCCCTCTTTTGTAAACCCGAGAAGCATCAATCCCTCCTTTACAATCCTCTGGAGGTAGGACTGCCTCACGTCGATGACATTGACAACTTGATCGGCCTTGCCGAAGCCGGGATGTGAAGCCTCGATGAATTTAGGCGACGTTGACCAGATGGCTCTTTCCGCGTCGTAGCTGCGCCATTTCCTGTAGAGGAAGTCTTTTCCAAGGAGTCCGAATTTCCAGAGTTGATAGGCGATATCCTTCCCCACGTAGGTGGCTGTGCCGTTGCTCCGGACGATGATCTTCTCAGATTCATCAACCATCTCAGAGTCGGAGAAGACGGGAAAGTTCATCACCCAACACCCGCTGTTCTTCCCCTCCTCGCAGAAATAAATGGCCTTCTTTTCCTTGAGCAGCTGGAGCGCTTTCTCCCAGAACTTCATGGAAATGACATGGCTTTCCCAGACGAGCAGATCGTATATGACTCCAATTCTTTCCATCGTTGCGAGATGATGATGAACGATCCGATTGGCAAGATAAGAGGCAAGGCGGGCCGTTTCGTTGTTCCCCTCCTCGATGGCCTTCAATGCTCTTTCGCGAAGCTCGATCTTATCGGGATTCTCTTCGTAGTAGGCAGTTACTCGTGAATAGAGATCCCAGCAGAAGTAGTCGAATTTACCGTTGATGGTCATAATCTTTTCAAGGTCGTAATTCAGAAGATGCTGGAACCCGACGACGAGGTCCGCCACCTGGACTCCAGTATCATCGATGTAATTCTGCACCTCGACGCAGTATCCGAGGTGGCGAAGGACGCGGCTCAGAGTGTCCCCGAGGACGGCATTTCTCAGATGTCCGATATGGGCGGCCTTATTGGGATTGATGTTGGTGTGCTCCACGACGATCTTGACAGAGCCTCGGCTTTCATCCGTCTCTGGCGCCGCAGTGCTGGCGAAGAGCGACTTCGTAAATTCCGTCCTGTTGAAGAAGATATTGATGTATCCCCCTCCGGCGATTTGGACTCTGTCGATCTCTGGAGGTTTCTCCAGGGTGGCCGCGATCTCCTCGGCTATCAGCCTTGGTGCCTTTTTAAGCGTTCTTGCGATCTCAAAGGCCACTGGGGTCGCCATGTCTCCGAAATCGGGTCTTGGAGGATACTCGATGGCGGCATCGATCTCTAATCTAAATTTCTTCCTGATCGCATCGGAAAGGATATTTTTTACGACCGCTGCCGTCAGCATTATTGCTCCCGAGCGCAAAGTATATAAAATTCCCACCCTTGCTTCAATGACGCTATCATTCCATAATAAATGAATAGTTTCCTTGACGGAAAAGGGTTGTCACCATATAATTTAAAATAAATGGGCAACGTGCAGATGAGCGGACGGAATTGCACTTTATTTTTTTCTTTCATATTTCTCGCCTGTTCTGCGTTTATCGGTTCCCTTGCATCTAATCTCAACGCCGATCCGGGGTATTACCCGGCACCAGAATTGAACAGAGAAGAAGCGGCAAGACAAGTCATTGATTCAGTGGCTTACGCGATTAACAGCCCGGACCCGCCCGTGGATTGTGCCACTATCTCCATCCTTAACGTGAAGGAAGCGGCTTCTGCAGATGATTCCCGGTTCAATCCTTTTCTGAAATACCTTATGACAAAGCCATCACTGCAGGATGAAAGCATCCACAGAACCCCGGAAGGGAACTTCCTCATCCACTACACGAAAGATCGTGGCACGATAGATGCCGTGCCCCTGCCGGATCACAACAAGAATTCCATCCCGGATTATGTGGAGACGATTGGAGAAGCCCTGGAAGAGGCAAGAAGGTTCTACATCGAGATGCTGGGTTATCGCAATCCTATCGATCGGTTCGCTCCGGGAAAACCCTGCGAGGTTTTCGTCCTCAATCTTGGAGGAAAGGCAACAGGAGCAACCATTCCTGTTCAAGACGTCTCATCTTCCAGCGAAAATCGGGCAGCGAGCTTCATCATGATCGACAACATGATCCTTGGTGATAGCATCATCCTTAAATCTTCAGCAGCCCACCAGTATGCGCACGCCATTACGCTGGCATACTCCTTAAAAAATGAATCCTGGTGGACCGAGGCTGCGGCAATATGGTTGGAGGACAGGCTCTATCATACTCTTCCTAAATATCTGGATAGCATTGCCTTCCGATTGCACTCGAAAGGAAAGGCGTTGAACACTGATGACATCAGATTATTCCAGGGAAACACCCTGTGGACTTTCTTTCTGGGTGAGAAGGATGTGAATCTCGTAAGAAAGATCTGGGAAGAAATGGAACTCTTTCCGGAAGCTTCTCTCCTGGAAGTCTTCGCGAAGGTACTCGAGAGGGAAGGGCATGGCACCCTTCAGGAAAACTTCTCAGACTACGCCATCTGGAACCATTTCACGGGAAGCCGCGATGACGGAAATCATTTCCTTTTTGCTGGACTCCTTCCCGATCCGGAATTTGATTCTTCGTATTCCTGCTATCCTGTAGCCGGGATCCAAGTTGATAACCCTCTGGAATCTCTCGGGATGTCCTTCATAAGATTCGAGAGCGAACGAACACGCGGAGCGCTAATCGTGAGCTTCGATGGCGACCAGAGCTGCCGCTGGGATGTGGACATGCTCATCGTGTCCGATAATCCGCCTTACTATTTCAAAGCGAAGATGGATCTAAGTCCAGCAGGATATGGAACGATCGGGGTTCCATGGGAGAGAGTTTCTGAAGTGATCATGATCGTCAAGAATATCGATTGCAAGGATGAATCCAGCGGAAAATACAGCTACATGGCTTCCCACGATCCGTCTTATCCTTTTGAGTTCAATTTCTTCAACACCTCTGAAGAAGATGGAAAGATCGCGATACTCTGGGAGACCGGTTCCGAGACTAACCTCTATGGATGGAACGTTTACAGAAGCGTTGAACCGGAAAAGAACTTCTCCAGAATCAATGAAATCATCATACCGGCCTTGGGAGACTCTTCCACTCCTATCATTTACAAATTCATCGATGACAGCGCCAGAGGATCTGTGAAGTATTATTACTACGTCGAGGGCGTTACTTGCGAAGGATTGAGCAGCCGCTCTTTCGTCTCCTCAACACAGATCAAGAAGTAAGCCTCAAAGAACATCAATTTCCTCAGATGATGGCTTTTAAAAACTATCAAACAGGACGAGATACTAAAGGATGTAGATAAGGATGATTGTTGTGTTGTCCTCGCCGCCGTTGGAGTTGGCTTTTTCTATGAGGTCGTGGCCGATCCGTTCTATGTCTTTGTTGTGTCCTTTATGAGCGATGACTGAGTCCAGAATCTCGTGATCGGAGAGGGATGTATTCAAGCCATCCGAGCATAGGATCAGGATGTCATCGTGTTCGAGCTTCTGGTTCGTCACGTCGACTGCGACATTCTCGTTGATTCCCAGGGCCCTTGTAATAACGTTCCTCAGGGGATGTCCTTCGGCATCGCTCTTCCTCATCAATCCGTTCTTGATCTGTTCATTCACCCAGGAGTGGTCCGTCGTGATCTGAGTAATCCTGCCCTTTCTTATCAGATAAGCCCTGCTATCTCCGACAAATCCAACAGTAAGTGTGTCACCGCTGATCTTGGCGGCAACTATTGTCGTCCCCATCCCCCTCAATTCACCATTAGAGCGGACTGATGAGATGATACTCCTGTTTGCATTGAGGATTGCCTGTTTCAACAGGGTGGTGTCCCTGGGCAGGCCAGGAGTGCAGGCAGCGTTCCCCTCTGAGGAAGAGTCGATGTGATTCTTAAAGAAGTCGTAAGCCGCATCTACGGCAATCCTTGATGCGACCTCTCCGGCAGCATGGCCTCCCATACCGTCGGCGACGGCAAAGAAACCAATGTTCGGGTCTGCGATGCAAGAGTCTTCGTTATGTTCTCTCTTGAGCCCGGAATCCGATATTGCAAAACACTTTAATTCCATCGATGAGCTCTTTCTCTTACTTATCTCTTGCCTGGCAGCTCTGGAAGATGCATCTCTTCCTCATGCTGTAGAGAAGAAAATTTTAGGTATTGCCTGCCTCTCTGTCAAGCTCATTAACTTATATGGCTAGCATCTTAAAAGTGTTTTAAGATAATTCGTATGGTTGAAGGTTTACCTCGCTAAGGCTTTATACAAGAGGGTATCATTTCTTTTTCAAAGGCGAGGCCTGCTGTGTCCTGGAAGAAAGAACCTTCTTTGCCATCCCGCGGATTAACTCGGGAACGTTTTTATCATTCTGCATCTGCTTCAGGTCCGTGTTCGTGAGCCTGTGGATCAGTGACGTGGAAATCCCTGGGGGTGTCTTGGGGTTCTTCACGAGATTCAGCAACACACCATAATGCTTCGTCCACTCTCTGGATCTTCCGACTTCCCTGAGGATCTCCTCATCTACGTTCTTTGCCGCTGCGATGATTTCCACTTCCTGTTCTGAGAGTTTGGGATTCTGAAGAACGGTCAGGGAGACGATCTTGTTGGAGTCGCGGACGAGGATCCTCCGCTCGGCGAGCGACCCTTTGAGAGCCCTCATGATCTTTTCCGGGACGCTCATAGTCATGATGTTTTTATAGACATTCCGCACATCCTGTGGCTCTGATTCGAATTCGTATCCATCAAGGATGTAGCTGTCGCCGATGACTGCATCGACATCGATCTCGGAGAGTTCTTCCACAGACTCTTCGGTGGTCTCGACAACCGGTTCTGCTCTGGCCTCTCCTTTCAGGAATTTTTCCTTCAATTCTGTGAGCTTCGTCTTCAACAGGTCGTTTAGCCGTGGATTCTTCTCGATGGCATCGACAAGGGATGGAGAGGCGATAAGCCTCTGTTCGTTCGTGATGAGAAGCTCCACGACGTCGGCTGAAGCCGTCTCCGCGATCCGGGCGAGGGTCCCGTCATCCGCGGAGGGGTTCTGAAGTATCACCTCGAGGAATCTTTTATCGTCTCTTCTATCGATCGCAAAATGAAGAAGGACCGATGGATGGCATCTCTTTTCCGCGAGCATCCTGAAGAGTTCATCTTCGGAATAAGCTTTCAGTTGCCTGGAGGCTTCCGCTTTCACGGAGCTGTCCGCATCGCCGAGGAGAAAGACTTTGAGGCGGAGAAGAGAGAGGGGGGGTAGCGGTAGAGCTCCCTTTGCTGCGGCCATCCGGATGTGGGGCGGAGCCTCACCGTCGAGAATTAGTTTCTCGATAAGATCAAACCCCTTCGTCGGCTGAGTTTCCTTTTCCCCGATGCTTTCTTCCATCATTGACCTGTCACTTCGCCGGGTATGATCTTGAATCTTCTACTCTTCCATCTTCAGCCGATGGAATATCGGAAATCTCCCCGGCAATACTCCATTGTCGGTACCGCAGGAGTATGAGAGCCGCAAGGGCGGCAAGGATCACAAGGATTATGAAGATGAGTTTTGATCTCCTTCTCTTCGGCTTTTCAGATTTCAGAATTGGAGCGAACTTCATCTGGCCCTTTTCCTTTTCTGCCTGCCTGGAGAGTTCCAGCAGATAGCTGTTTACCATCCTCTCCGGATCAAGCCCGATATGAGCGGCGTAAGCCCTCACGAACCCCTTGTTGAAGATCTCTCCTGGAAGATGCTTGAAGTCGTTGTTCTCAAGAGCTTCGAGGAAACGGATGTTGATCTTTGTGCTGTCGGCAATCTCTCTCAACGTGATGCCCCGCAGCTCCCTTTCTCTCCTTAGCTCTTCACCGAACGATGACATTCTCTATTCCTGTGAGACCGTTTCATCTCTGCCATGAGAAATGCAATGTTTCACACGGACCGGTGCCCTCCTTGAAAAATGATATCCATGCCTGCCAATGATTGCAAGAAAATTATCAGCTATTCTGTGCAAGGGGTTGTGGGATAATGATTCTATTTTAGCGAAGGTTCTCCAGGCGTCTCGTGGCGGCAATCTTGAGGATAGTCCTAAGCTTCTTGTTATCCCTGAGATGCTCCAGGTCTTTCCTGAGAAGTCCGTTAAGAGATCTCAGGGAGTCATGGACGGGAGTCCTATCATTCATGAGAATGGCCATCCTGACGGGATATTGCAATCCCCATTTCTGATCCCGCGCGATAATGGAAAGAATCTCCGGAGAAACATTCTCGTCATTCGCGATAGTCACCACGTCCTCTTCGACGGTTCTCCAGTTCTTCAGGAGGGCTTCTATGATCCTCGGCTCCCTGCTCTCCCGGAGCTTCGCAATGAGCGGACGGGTGGCTGCCCGAGCGAGGGAGATCTTCTCTCCCAGAGCCATCTCATCCAGCCTCGCCTTGATCAATTCTTCTGCGATCCTTCTCAGAGGAGGAGACAGGCGGTAATTATCGGCGACGCTCAGGAGGTCTTTCCAGAATAAAAATTTGATGAGGTTCAGCCCATGATGCCTGGGAGTATGGGGATGATTCACGATCCCCACCTTGATTCTGTAAACTTTCGTCCATCGGGTATTATTGCAGATCCTTTCGATAAGAGAGCATGTAAGTCTTGGATTCTTGAGGAGCATTGTGACGTGATTTTCATCGATCGCCGGATTGGAGAGTGCGCCATCTGCATAAGACGGGGCAGCCCTTTCGAGGTTTGCGTAAAGCTCTTCGGATGTAGCCGTCATCCCTTTCTGATGCAAAGTCTCATCCTGAGACATACTAACCTCAGCCGGCTTTTTGTCCTGTATTTTATCGAAACTGCCCGCTCATTGCGAGGAGCCGCATCAATCTTCCTTATCGATGAGCATAATGCGGATGTCCATGACGTTAGTGCCTGTAGGACCTGTTACGATGAGGTCGCCCAGCTCTTTGAAGAAATGGTAGGAATCGTTGCTATCAAGATACTTCCGGGGATCCATCTTGAGTCCGCAGGCTCTCGAGACCGTGAAGCCATCGGCGATCGCTCCGGCAGCATCGGTAGGACCATCGGTTCCATCGGTTCCAGCGCTCAGCACCACAGCGTTCTTCAACCCGTCGATCTCAATAGCCGAGGCAAGGACGAACTCCTGGTTCCGCCCGCCGAGTCCTTTGCCTCTAACGGTCACGGTCGTTTCTCCTCCAGAGATGATGCAGGCTGGGCTCCTTACAGGGTTTCCAGATTTGAGAACTTCCTTCAGCATCGATGCATGGACTCTGGCAGCTTCTCTTGCTTCTCCTTCCAGCATCGTCGACAGGATGAGTGCGTTGTATCCGAACTCCTTCGCTTTCTGACGAGCAGCTCTTGCCGATTTGAGATTGTTCCCCACGATCAGGTTCTGTGTCTTCAGGAAAGCCGGGTCATCCTCTTCAGGAGTTTCTTCGATCTGCCCGCTCATCCCCTTTTCGAGAAATCGCAGGATGCTGGCGGGGGTTTTTCTCTCGATTCTGTATCTCTTGAGGATTTCCATGCAATCCTTAAACGTCGTTCGATCTGGAGCGGTGGGTCCAGATGCGATTGAATCGATCGGGTCGCCAACGATGTCGGAGAGTATGAGAGATATCATTACGGATGGGTAAGCCCGCATGGCCAACTGGCCCCCCTTCAACATCGAGAGATGCTTTCGGACAGTATTGATTTCGCGGATGCTTGCCCCGCACTTGAGAAGGATGTCGGTCAGTTTTTGTTTGTCCCTGAGTTTGATCCCTTCACGGGGAGCGGGAAGGAGGGCGGAGCCGCCGCCGGAAATAAGAGTGATGACCAGATCCTCTTCGCTGGTGCGACTGAGAAGCTCAAGGATCTTTTTTGATGCAATCAGACCCTGGCGGTCGGGAATTGGATGTCCGGCCTCGTGAATCTTTATCTTCTTCAGCGGAGCCGAACAGCCATACTTGACGACGATGAGTCCTTCCGTCACCCGTGAAAGCAACCGATGACCCAGGACATCTTCGATAGCCTGTGCCATCCTGCCGCTACCTTTTCCTGCTCCGAGGACAAAGATATTTCTGAATTTCCTGAGGTCATATCGGCGATTGCCTACGGTAAGCTGGCTTCCATCGCGGCAAAGTTCGCCCTTGACCGCTTCGTAGGGATCGGCGGCCTTCAATGCTGCCCTGAAAATGATCGCCGCATCTTCTTTTAATCTTTCAACAACGTTCATAAGCTGTTCAATTATATTCCCTTAACTGACGTGAACTCAACGTCTTAGATAGTATCAAGAATTCTCCTGGACTGGAAGTGAATCGCAGAGTATACTTAATGTCGAAACGCCATTTGTAACAGGTTGTAGCGAAGGAGGAATCAATGCAGGTTAGGAAAGTCTTTACTATTATTGCCATAGTTTTTATTTTTATGGCTTCTCTTTTTTCGACTTCTGCTTTCGCGGCTGCGGAGATTCAAGAACGAAAGGATGGATCGGGTTTATATTTGCTACGTGTGGAGAGGCAGGGAATGGAAGACCTATCCACATTCCTCGCCAGCGGTGTTCCGGTTGTCATGGAGATGCGATTATCTCTCTTCGTTGAAGGGAATGATGAACATCTCCGATGGCTTAACGAAAATGGATATCAAACCACGATCCTACATGACGACCCAGCGTCTTCGGATTACTTTGTGATCGGTCTGCGGTCAGATTCGGACATGGATGCTATCCATGCTCTGGGAACCATCCTCCACGAAGAGGAGAACTGGATTCTCGTCCGTGTGGACAGGGATACATCCTTTGAGACTCTTGAAGGAGCGAGAGTCTTCGTGAGCAGGATGCCCCATGAGGCGATGAAAACTCCTAGAGAGAATGATCGCTGGAACAAGTGGAAGAGTTCCAGGCAATCCGGCGATCCTGCGGCATCGGCCGAATCTTCTCTCGGGCCTGCAAATCCGCTCGTTCAGAAGATAGTCGATCAGGTCAAGACGGCTGACATCGATAAGTTCTGGCAGGATCTCACGGACAATCCGCCGACCGGAACTCGTTATTCCACGCATCAGGGCTGCAGGGATGCGGCGGCATACTGCAAGAACCATTATGAGAGTAAGAAGTTGCCCGTGATCTATCAGGACTGGAATCCTTCTCACGCTCCCAACGTTGTCGCCACCCAGGAAGGGGGACTCTATCCCGATCAGATCTACATCACCGAGGGGCATCTTGATGATCTCCCTGCCACTCCGCCAGCACCGGGAGCAAATGATAATGCATCCGGCAGCGTCACCGTCTTAGAGTCATCACAGGTGATGAGCTGCTGGGCTTTCAAGAGTACGGTGAAATACCTCAACGTCACGGGCGAAGAGCAGGGTCTTCTCGGCAGCAACTACTATGCAGACGATGCTCTTGCCAAAGGCGAGAACATCCTTGGCGTCATCAACATGGACATGAACGGCTGGGAGGGGGATGGCATCCCGAATCCAGAGAATCTGGATGTGAACTACAACGGGCCATCGCAGTGGCTCGGAGAGCTCTTTGACGAATGCTCAGTGAAGTACAATACCGGTCTTGTGGTCGACGACTTCTACTGCCCCAGCCTTACCGTATCCGATCACTACCCCTTCTGGCAGAACGGATACCCTGCCATATGCGGGATCACCGATAACGAGGGATACTGCGGCCACGGCGGCAACTATCCTTACTATCACCAGTCAACGGATACGATAGCCAATTGCGGTGATCCCTCTCTGTTCTATGCTGCCATCAGAACCTCCATCGCGACGTTGTCGGAGATGGCGGAACCGTTCAAGATCACGATGACCAAACCATACTACGCCTGCGGAGCAGACATCGGGTTGCTCGTCGGCGATCGCGATCTGAATGCCGATCCAGGCATGCAGGAAACGGTGACCGT
>JBFMGF010000053.1 GCA_040752675.1 Acidobacteriota bacterium | reverse complement strand
TTTTGAGATCACGGTCCGCCAGATCATTCTGGCCGGCGGAGCAGGCTACATAGTTCCCCTCATTGGAGACATAATCAGAATGCCTGGGCTCCCCGCTTCTCCTAAGGCAGAAAGGGTAGACCTCTTGGAAGGACGCATTATGGGACTGTCCTGATATCGATGTGTGATTGGGAACAAAGCGACGCTTCTTATCACCATAACTGAAGTTTCTTCAAAGCAAAATCATCGATTTTGTGGTAGCATTTATCTCTTTTCTACGGTTGAAGAAAAATAACGGTTGAGCAAAAGATGACTGTTCAAAGAACGGAATTGGAAGATCTAAAGTTATACAGCAGAGGGAAGGTGCGGGATATCTATGACCTCGGGGATTCCCTTCTCATCATCTCCACGGACAGGCTCTCCGCATTCGACTATGTGCTTCCAGATCTGATCCCCGACAAGGGGAGGGTCCTGAATCAGCTCTCCGAGTTCTGGTTTCGCATGACTGAGAAGATCGTCCCCAACCATCTTCTCGTAACAGACGTCGGGGATTTTCCTGCAGAATTGAAGAAGCATGCTGGCCTTCTCACTGGACGATCCATGGTCGTGAGAAAAGCGGAGATGATCGGGATCGAATGTGTTGCCCGCGGCTACATCTCTGGGTCTGCGTGGAAGGAATACAAAGCAGAGGGAACACTGGTAGGGGAGAAATTTCCGGAAGGATTGAAAGAGTCATCCCGTCTATCAGAGCCGATCTTCTCTCCCGCGATAAAAGCAGAAACCGGGCATGATGAAAATATCGCTTTTTCCGAAGTGGAGAGAAGGATCGGCCGGGAAACCGCATCGCGGATTAGGGAACTGACCCTGAGTCTTTACAGGTTTGCTTCCGATTACGCCGAAAAGAGAGGAGTCATAATCGCCGATACGAAATTTGAGTTTGGTTTCTGCGAAGGCAAGCTTATCATCGCCGATGAGATGCTCACTCCAGATTCCTCACGCTTCTGGCCCTCAGATTCCTATCTTCCGGGAAGGTCCCAGTCGAGCTATGACAAGCAGTTCGTCAGGGATTATCTGGAAAGCATAGGGTGGAATAAAAAACCTCCCGTCCCCAAATTGCCTGCGCATGTCATTGAAGGAACCAGGCAGAAGTATCTAGAAATATTCAGGATTCTTACAGGGAATGAGCTGAGGTAAGATCAACCGTCCCTTTTAGATCCGACTTTTTCGGAAATCTCTCTCATTTGCTCTGAAATTTTTCTGAGAGGTTCCTCAAAATCTCTTGCTTTTTGCTTATCGACGAAGTTCTTCCTGATTTCCTGAATACGGTTGAGGGATCTTAAGATTCTGTTGGCTGGAAGCTTTCCGCTTTCCATAGATGCAACGATCCTGCTATGGGCAGATTCCACCATCTCCTGCGATGAGCAGTACATCACCATATTGCAACCCGCGGCTATCGCCCTGACTGCTTCTTCGCCGGAAGAGAGATAGTGCTGCATCGCACCCATTTCCATGTCGTCGGATATTATCAAACCCTGAAATCCTATCTCTTTCCGAAGAACGTCGGTGATGATCTCCGGGCAGAGAGTTGCCGGCAGACGCTCCAATGAAAATGATGGGTAGTGTCCGTGTCCGATCATGATGAGAGGGGTGATCTCGGAAAGGGCGTCAAAGGGTCTTATGTCTTCAATTAAGAGGTAGTTTTTCGATTTGCTGACCGTGGGCAGCGATGTGTGGGAATCGATCTCGGACGAACCGAGTCCTGGGAAGTGTTTCAGAGTTCCTGCCACTCCTTCGCCCAGGAGTCCCCTCAGAAAGGCACTGCCCATTGTTATGGCTGTATCAGGATCCGTGCCGAAGGATCTGTTTGCGATCCCGTTTGGAGCGTAAGGAGTGCAGAGGTCCAGGACCGGCGCAAAGTCACAATCGATTCCCAGGATCTTCAGAGCCTTTCCCATGAGCGAGGCCACGCTCTCCACGATATCGTCGTTTCCATGACGTGCCAAAGTGTGGGCATCGGGAATGTCAGGAAAGATAAAAGAGAGACGGTTAACCATTCCCCCCTCTTGGTCGATTCCTAGGATCGGCGGAGGTTCGTAAAGGTTGTGAAGGCGATGACAGAGTTCTATTAGCTGCGAGGCGGATTCGATATTTCTCTTGAAAAGGATGATCCCTCCAGGCTTGATCCTGAGCAGAAAGGATTCATTCTTATCGTCCAGTACCTTTCCATCGAACCCGATGAAGAGAAACTGTCCTGCATTGTCTTTTCTTATAGTCATAAAGAACCGCCCATGCACGCAACGTACAATCAACCATACTATAAATCAAGAAGGGGTCATGCGGAAGAGATTTTTGAAATTTCAATAACTTTTTTGAAATTTCTCGCTCAGGAATTATATTCTTCTGCAGTAATTTGCTCCTTTCGCGATGGAATGAATATTGAAATAAAAATTAGGTTCGCAATTGAAGAATGAAAAAAATGGAAAAATTCCTTGACAGTCTTGCAAACTATATGCTAATTTTTAAAAAATTTTGAGCATATTCATCATGGGGACGTTCTTTATAATGATTATGATTAGTTTGGTACGAATAATATTGTGGAGGATTTATCGTGGCTAAGAAATTTTACACGATAATGATCATTCCTCATGCCAAAGCGCAACTGAAGAAACTGCACTTTTCCAAGAACTTTCTTATTACAATTGCTATCATACTTTTCCTGATGCTGATATCCAGTCTTTTTCTGCCCCACTTTCTGCTAAAGTCAAGAGAAATGATCTGGAGACTTTCCCAGCTCGAAAAAGAAAACAGGACGCTCAAGGAGGAAAACAAGAAGATCGAAGACTCCATCGCTTCGCTCAGGAAACTGCTGACAGAGTATGAGGAAAAGACAGTCAAATTTGCTGCCATGGTAGGGATCTCCGAGCAAATTCCCACGAGCAGGATCGGAGCAGGAGGGGGAAGCATCGCCAGCATGGTGCAGCCGACAATCAAATCGAACCTCTTGAAGGAAGAGGTTTATGCCCTTCAGAATCGGTCGGACAGTCTCAATAGGAGCTTCAGCATGATCGAGAACAAATATCTCGCCATGGTGAAGAAATTCGATCATATCCCTTCCATAATGCCTGTCCAGGGAATCATCGGGTATAATTACGGTATGAGGAAAGATCCCTTCACGGGAAAGATGGAGTTTCACAGCGGTATTGATATAGCCGCTCCCACGGGAACTATTATCAAAGCCCCTGCTGACGGAGTCGTGACCCGGGCAGGAAGAGTCGCAGGTTATGGAAAGACCATCATTCTATCTCATGGCGACGAGATACTTACACTTTATGGCCATCTCGAGAATTACAAAGTCAGATCGGGTGACCGGTTGAAGAGGGGCGACATCATCGGATACGTGGGAAGCACCGGAAGGGCGACTGGACCGCATCTGCACTATGAGATCATCGTCCACGGCAAGCATGCGAATCCTCTCGATTACATCCTCGATTAAACAACACCAATCTGTTAAAAAATCTTCTAAGAAAAGCGTCGAAGCTTAAGCGGGCATGGCTTTCTTGACTGAGTTCAATTATTTGTTATACTTTTTAAATTTAGAAAAATGTTGAACTCCATTCTTACGAAGATCATAGGCAGCAAAAACGAGCGAGAACTGAACCGGATCCAGCCTCTCGTAGATACCATAAATGCGCTCGAACCCCAGATGCAAGCCCTCTCAGATTCGACACTCAGAGATAAAAGGGTGGAATTCATCCGGAGATATCAGAACGGAGAATCCCTTGATGACCTCCTTGTGGAAGCTTTTGCCGTCGTCAGGGAAGCAGCGCGGAGAACGCTGGAGATGAGGCATTTCGACGTTCAGCTTGTTGGAGGAATCGTCCTTCATCAGGGGAAGATCGCCGAGATGAAAACAGGAGAAGGGAAAACCCTCGTTGCCACGCTTCCTGTCTTTTTGAATGCGCTTACAGGTAGAGGTGTACACGTCGTCACAGTCAACGACTACCTCGCGAAGAGGGACAGCGAATGGATGGGTTCCGTATATAAATTCCTTGGGATGAGCGTGGGAGTGATCCAGCATGACATGGGAGATGAGGAAAGAAAGGCCGCCTATGCCGCCAGCGTAACCTACGGAACGAACAACGAGTTTGGATTCGATTACCTGCGCGACAACATGAAATTCACGATCGATGCGATGGTGCAGAGAGGTCATTACTATGCCATCGTGGATGAAGTGGACAGCATCCTGATCGATGAGGCGAGGACACCGCTAATCATTTCCGGACCGGCGGAGGAATCTACGGATAAGTATTACAGGATAGATAAGATCATCCCCAAACTGAAGACTGAGGAAGATTATCAGATAGATGAGAAGGCAAAAACCGCCACTCTTACGGAGGACGGAGTCAGGCATACAGAAAGGCTTCTTGGTGTGGATAACCTCTATGACCCAGTAAACATGGAGACGCTCCACCATGTCAACCAGGCTCTCAAGGCGCATGCACTGTTCAGAAAAGACGTCGATTACATGGTCAAGGATGGTGAGGTCATTATCGTCGATGAGTTCACCGGAAGGCTTATGCCGGGTAGGCGATGGAGCGACGGACTCCACCAGGCCATCGAGGCAAAGGAAGGAGTCAGGATTGAAAGAGAGAACCAGACTCTGGCGACGATCACCTTCCAGAACTACTTCAGGATGTACGAGAAACTGGCGGGGATGACTGGAACGGCAGATACGGAAGCAGTCGAGTTCGACAAGATCTACGATCTTGAGGTCATGGTCATCCCGACGAACAGACCGCTCATCAGAACAGAATATCCTGATGTCATCTACAGGACAGAAGAGGAAAAGTTCGAAGCGGTTGAGAAGGAGATCGAGGATCTCCATAAAAAGGGAAGGCCGGTACTTGTTGGCACAATCAGCATAGAGAAATCGGAGCGACTGAGCTCCATGCTCAAGAAGAAGGGGATCAGGCATGTCGTCCTCAACGCAAAATATCACGAGATGGAGGCTGCAATTGTTGCGCAGGCGGGAAGGATGGGTGCCGTGACGATCGCGACAAACATGGCAGGACGTGGAACGGACATCCTCCTCGGAGGAAACCCTGCATTCCTTGCAAACCAGATCCTCATAGGTAAAGGCATAAAACCGCTCGAAGCTACTTCGGAACAGAGCGAAGGGGCTCTCAAGGAGGCAAAGGCGGTCACAGAGATGGAGAAGAAGAAGGTCATTGGGCTCGGAGGGCTTCATATTCTAGGGACGGAGAGGCACGAGGCGAGAAGGATAGATAACCAGCTCAGAGGGAGAGCCGGCAGGCAAGGGGATCCTGGCTCTTCGAGGTTCTACATCTCGCTTGAAGACGATCTCATGAGGATCTTCGGCGGGGAAAGATTGAAGAACATCATGGGAAAGCTTGGCATGGAGAGGGATGTTCCAATCGAACATAACCTTATCACCAGGTCGATCGAAAGAGCACAGAAGCAAGTTGAAGCACATAACTTTGAGATAAGAAAACATCTCCTTGAATATGACGATGTGATGAACAAGCAGAGGGTGGAGATTTACAGGCTGAGGAGAGAGCTTCTGGAGGGGAAAGAGCAGCGCCAGTATGTTATGCAGAAGGCCGAGGAGATCCTGGAGTGGCTCATAGATGATTATCTCGCAGGTCAGGGGGGAACGCAGGAGTGGGAACTGGATAATTTCCGGAATCAGGTCAACCACTACTACGCGATAGATATTTACAAGGATGGGGTCAATTGGAAGGAATTTTCGCTGGTCGAAATCAAAGACGCCATCCTGAAGAAGATCAATGAAAAATACGAGTTGAAAGAGAAGAGGATAGGCGAAGAGTTGATGAGACAGCATGAGAGGTACATCATCCTGAGCATCATCGACAGCCTATGGAAGGATCACTTGCTTGCCATGGACCATCTGAAGGAGGGGATTGGGCTTCGTGCCTATGGTCAGCGCGACCCGCTCGTTGAGTACAAGAGGGAAAGCTTCGAGATGTTTGCGGCTATGAAGGCAAGGATCGAGGACGAAATAATCCGATATCTCTTTCTTCTGGAGCCGCTATCAAGAGAGGAAAGGGAAGAGGAAGAGAGGAAGAGAAGGAGGGAGCAGGAGAGTATCTTCCGTGCGGCATCGCAATCAAGAGCAGGAGAAATCAAACAGACAGTCGTTCGCAAAGAGCAGAAGGTGGGCAGGAATGCCCCATGCCCTTGCGGAAGCGGTAAAAAATACAAAAAGTGCTGCGGCACATAAATTTTTCCCCTCTCCCTGGGGTGGAAAGAGTGGAGTGAAGGGTGAATCATATGGCAGACTACAATTTCAAAGAAGCCCTAACGTTCGATGATGTCCTCCTGATTCCAGCTAAGTCTGAGGTTTTACCAAGCCAGGTCGATGTGAAAACGTGCCTGACTAACGACATCTCCATGAACATCCCTCTGATCAGCGCAGCCATGGATACGGTCACGGAATCGAGACTTGCCATTGCCATTGCTCAGGAGGGAGGAATCGGGATCATTCACAAGAACATGTCGATCGATGCGCAGGCGCAGGAGGTTGATACAGTTAAGAGATCGGAAAGCGGCATGATCGTCAACCCCATCACAATGTTGCCGGACAGCAAGGTGTCTGAAGCTCTTGAGGTAATGAGCAAATTCAGGATATCGGGGCTTCCGGTCGTCGATAAAAACGGAAGGCTCCTCGGGATCCTGACGAACAGGGATCTGAGATTCGAGACTAGGACAGATGTCGCCATAAAAGCGCTTATGACGAAAGACAATCTTATCACCGTCCCGGAAGGGACAACGCTTGATAGGGCGAAGGAGCTCCTGCATAAGCACAGGATCGAAAAGCTCCTTGTGGTAGATAAGAAGTTCAAGCTGAAAGGCCTCATCACCGTAAAGGATATCCAGAAGATGATCAAGTATCCTGATGCCTGCAAGGATTCCCTGGGAAGATTGAGGGTAGGTGCTGCCGTGGGTGTCGGTGAGGATGGGATCAGAAGAGCCGAAACCCTCATCAATGCTCATGTCGATGTCCTGGTGATCGACACGGCTCACGGGCATTCAAAGGGTGTTATTGAGACGCTGAAAAAGCTAAAGAAGAAATTTCCAGAAGTCAGCATCATTGCGGGAAACATAGCAACCGGTGAAGCGGCAAGAGCCCTGATCGAACTCGGGGCAAATGCCATTAAGGTTGGAGTCGGCCCAGGGTCTATATGCACGACAAGGGTCGTCACAGGCGTCGGCGTTCCACAGATCACTGCCATTATCAACTGCAAACGGGAATGTGAAGAGGCAGGAGTGCCACTAATCGCAGATGGAGGGATTAAATTCTCGGGAGACATCACAAAGGCAATAGCAGCCGGCGCCGATTCGGTGATGATCGGAAGCCTCTTCGCGGGAACCGAAGAATCACCCGGTGAAACCGTCCTGTATCAGGGGAGGACATTCAAGGAGTATCGAGGCATGGGTTCCATCTCAGCCATGAAGGCTGGCAGCAAGGATCGATACTTCCAGGATGAGTACGACGAACAGAAACTTGTTCCGGAGGGAATCGAGGGCAGGGTCCCGTATAAAGGCTCTCTCTCCGCTCTCATCCATCAACTTGTGGGAGGGCTGAAGGCGGGAATGGGTTACTGCGGATGCCCCGATATAAAGAGCCTCAAGGCAGATACCAGGTTTATCAGGATCAGCTCGGCGGGTTTGAGGGAAAGCCACGCTCATGACGTCATCATCACCAGAGAGGCTCCCAATTACCGTCTGGAGTAGCCACCACTAGGATCTGGCTTAAAACTAGCAACGTTCAAGCGGCATAGAAATTCAGCAATCAATATTTCAATTTATGATGATCTTGCGGGTGTCTTCACCCATATCCGAGATGCTGATTGTAATGGCCCCTTTTCTATAGAAGGACGGAAGCTTTTCTCCCCATTCCACGACGACTACGCCACCGATCTCGAGAATATCTCTTATCCCGATTTCCTCAATCTCCTCTTCACTCTTTATCCTGTAAAGGTCGATATGAAAGAGTTTGATTCTTCCGCGATGTTCGTTGACGATGAGAAATGAAGGGGAATTCACATCATCGGGATCGATTCCCATTCCGGAGGCGATTCCCTTGGCGAGAACGGTCTTGCCCATACCAAGTTCACCGGTCAGAATGATGAGTTCTCCCCCTTTCATCCGTGAACCGAAACTCTTGCCTATCTGATAAGTTTCTTCAGCCGAGAGAGAAAAGACGGTGCATGGCAGATTATTTTTCATGGGAAAGTTCCATGAGGGCATCGGGAATGTAGTCGATGACGTCTCCCGCCATGAGGGGGATCTCTCCGAGATCTGCTGCTGCGAGATCCGCTGCCATCCCGTGCAGATAAACGGCCAGGATCAGTGCGTTGAGGATGCCGATGCTTTGAACGAGAAATCCTGCGATCATGCCTGTAAGAACATCTCCGGCGCCTGCCGTCCCAAGGCCTGGGTTTCCGGTCGGATTGACAAAGATGTTCCCTCCGGGATCGGAGATGAGCGTCTTATATCCTTTCAGGACCACATAGCAGTGGTGGGTGATGGCGAAATTCCTGCATACCTCAATCCGATTTCCCTGAACAAATCTTGATGGCTGACCGATTATGCGTCCCATCTCTCCTGGATGTGGAGTGATGATCAGGTCCCTGTGCTTGCCGAAGAGATCATTGGAGAACCCCTCAAATGCGTTGATGCCATCGGCATCGACAAGAGCTGGCGTCTTCGTCTCCTTCAGAATGGTTCTGACTATGGAAGATGTTTCTAGATTGGTCGTCAGGCCAGGACCGATGGCTAGTAGGTCCTTCCCCTTACAAAGTTCCTTCAAGGTCTGGAGAGCCTTCTTGGACAGAGAGCCGCTCTCAGTTTCAGGAAGAGGTTCTGTCATCATCTCGCTGCTCTGTGGAGCCAGAATCTTCTGAGCAGTGGCAGCAGTGGCTATGGTGACGAGTCCGGCTCCTGTCTTCAGGGCAGATTTAGCTAAGAGAGCAGCCGCGCCAGACTTGCCTCTCGATCCACAGACGGCAAGGATGTGGCCGAAATCTCCCTTGTGAGAATCCCGTTTCCTGGTGGGGATGAGGCTTTTAACGAAGTCTTCTTCGATGAGATTCAGCCAGACTTTCTCTTTCCTTATGGCTTCTTCGGGAATGCTGATGTCAGCGACTTCAAGTTGCCCCACGTAATGTTCCGCCGGGGGAAAGATGTGCGGGATCTTAGGGCAACAGAAAGTCACGGTGCAATCCGCTCTGACGGCCTCTCCTTCAACCTTGCACGTGCTTCCGGAAAGCCCCGACGGGATGTCTATAGCGACAACGTCGGCTTCCGCTCCGTTAATGTCCGCAATGACCTTTCTGTGAAGTCCCCTGGGAGGCCCTTCAAGCCCTGTCCCGAGAAGCGCATCGATAATGAGGTTGAAACATGGCAGTCCTGCTTTGAATTTTTCCCATGCCTTTTCTGTTTTTATCTCCTGAACCTCTATTCCCATCTTCATTAGAATCCTGAAGTTTGTCAGAGCATCTCCCTTGATCTTTTTAGAGTCCCCGATCAGAACGACATGGGGAAGAAGGCCAAGATTGAATAAATGTCTTGCCACGACGAAGCCATCGCCGCCGTTGTTTCCGGAACCGCAAAGGATCAGTATCTCCCTGGAATGGATATCTTTTATCGATTCGATGAGGAACTGAACAGCCTTGATCCCGGCATTCTCCATCAGAACGACGCCAGGTATTGCAAAGTCCTGAATTGTCCTTCTATCGATGTTTTTCATCTGTTCGGATGTTAGTATCTTCATCTGGGGGTCCCCCTTCTGCAATGAAAAGATTCCAAGCCCTTAGAAACAAAAGGGCACCAACTTTTGTAAATCATATATTCCGGTGAATTCCCAGTCAAGAATCATGTGTTAGAATAATAGCGCTTTGTGAGAGGAAATATGCTGAGATTCATGACGGCGGGAGAATCACATGGAAAGGGTCTGATTGTCATCATTGATGGGCTGCCCCGCGGAATCAGAGTGGATGAGAGTTTCATCGCGGCGGAGCTTGCGAAGAGAAAATCCGGGTTTGGAAGAGGGCCAAGAATGGAGAGAAAGATCGAGTACTTTGAGCTTCTTTCCGGGATAAAGGATGGTTGGACGACCGGAAGCCCTGTTTCCATATTCATTGCGAATGAGAAGCTTTGTATCGAAGAGGAAGCAGCAAATAGAAAGGCGAGAGGCTTCGTCGCTGTCTCCAGACCAGGACATGCCGACCTCGCGGGAGCCATGAAATTCTTAACTGACGATCTATTCATCGTTTCAGAGAGAGCAAGCGCCCGGGAGACTGCAGCGAGGGTAGCGGCGGGAGCCATCTTCAAGAGCTTCCTTTTAAGCTTTAAGATATCCATCTTCAGCCACACAATTTCCGTGGGCAAGGTTTCTTACAAAGAGATGGATCTGCCCATCGAGATGCTAAGAAGGATCCCCAATCACTCCCCTCTTAGATGTGTCGATAAGGTGCTGGAAAAGAAGATGATGAGAGAGATCGATAGAGCCGCCAGGGAAGGGGACAGCGTGGGTGGTTCCTTTCAGATCGTCGCCGCGGCTGTTCCACCGGGACTGGGCAGCTTCACCCAGTGGGACAGAAGGTCTGATGCCATGATCTCTCAAGCCCTTATGTCGATCCCGGGAGTGAAAGCGGTCGAGATCGGCAACGGGATTAAAGGAGCATCATCATTCGGCTCAAATTTCCACGATGAGATATTCTATGACGGCAGGAGAAGGAAATTCTACCGAGGTGGAAACAATGCGGGCGGGATCGAAGGAGGAATAACTAACGGAGAGGAGATAAGGGTAAAGGCTTTTCTTAAACCGGTCCCAACGTTGAGGAAACCACTCCAGTCTATCTCCCTTAAAACGAAAAAGAGAGAAAAAGCATCTATCGTCAGATCAGACGTCTGTCCCATAGTTGCAGCCTCCGTCATCGGAGAGAGTATGCTCGCCTTTGTTCTCGCCAGTCTGCTCCTAGAAAAGTTCGGTGGCGACACCATCGCTGAAACTCTGGCAAACTACAACTCTTATATGAGATCCCTGAAGAAGCTATGATTGCTTTTTTATATTATCAATTAAAAGAAAAGGGCGGTAGCGCTGCCACCGCCCAAGCGCCAATTGATTCCGATCCTTAGACCCCCAATTGGCGCATCATAAGGAGTGTGAGAAGTTTCTAACCCCCCCATGCCCAGTGCCTCTCTCACACTTCAGGTAAAATTCGTTAATACTTAAAATTACTTAAAGGGGCTGGCCGAGTAAAGAATAAATTTATGACAGCTTTTAAGTAAAAAATGATTGATTTTACTAATTGCACTTGGAATAGCCGCAGAAGCGGCAGCTAACGCATCCTGATTCGTGGTGGACGACTCCACCGCAATCGGGGCATGCTCCGATCAGATTGTTGTTGCTTCCCATCTGTGAGCTGGAGGGATTTGCTGCTCTCCATGATTTGCCTATGGTGAATTCATTTATCTTGCTCTCGAGCGCAAGAGCGACTGCATCGGGGCAAGAGAGGATCTGCCCACCATTCTCCCAGATCGGTTGATGGCACCGGATGCCCCGGAGGTGCTTGACTATAGATTTAATCTCGACCCCTGCACGCAGCGAGAGGGAAATCAATCGGCTGATTGCCTCAGATTGGGCAGATGCGCAACCACCCGACTTACCCATTGACGTGAAAAGCTCGCAGGGACCGAATTCATCTTCGTTGATGGTGATGTAGATGTTCCCGCATCCAGTCTTGAGTTTCTGCGTTGTTCCTTTCGTTGTTGCCGGTCTAGGGCGGGGTGCGATGTGGTGGTAATCTTTGGCAGATTGCGGGACGCTATCTGCGATGTTGAGGACCTGCTTGTCCCTGCTTCGATCCCGGTAAACAGTTAGACCCTTGCAGCCAAGCCTGTAGGCCATCAGGAAAACATCTCTAATGTCATCTTTGGTCGCGGAATTCGGAAAGTTGACTGTCTTCGACACGGCGTTGTCAGTGCACTTCTGGAAAGCTGCCTGCATCCTGACATGCCACGCTGGAGAGATGTCGTGAGAAGTGATGAATACCTTCTTGACATCATCCGGGATGCCATCGATCTTCTGAATAGAGCCGTTTGCGGCGATCTCCTCCATCAATCGCTCGCCGTAGAAACCTCTCTCCCTGGCCACTTTCAGGAAGATTGGATTGACTTCTACCAGTTTGTCATTATCCAGGATGTTTGAGCGGATATAGGAGAGAGCGAAGAGAGGCTCGATTCCGCTGGAACATCCCGCAATGATGCTAAGTGTTCCAGTCGGGGCGATGGTAGTCGTCGTCGCATTTCTGATCTTCAGTCCGCCGGGGGAATCATAGATACTACCGGCAAAATTCGGAAAGACTCCTCTATCCCGGGCAAGCTCAACAGAGGCTTTTTTCGATTCCGTCTGGATGAAGGACATGACCTTTTCTGCCAGGGCGATCGCCTGCTCCGAGTTGTATGGGATCTCGAGTTTCATGAGCATATCGGACCATCCCATGATACCAAGCCCGATCTTTCTGTTCCCTTTAGTCATCCGATCGATATCGTTGAGCGGGTATCGGTTGGCATCGATGACGTTATCCAGGAAGTGAACGGCAGTACGCACCCCTTTCGCAAGCCTCTGGAAGTCTATCTTGCCATTCGTGACGAACTTGGAGAGATTGAGGGAACCGAGGTTGCATGATTCGTAGGGGAGAAGAGGCTGCTCTCCACACGGGTTCGTGGCTTCTATCTCTCCGATGTGCGGCGTTGGATTGGAGGCGTTGATTCTGTCGAGAAAGATGATGCCAGGGTCGCCATTGCGCCAGGCTCCATCTAAGATCATTTCGAAAACCTCTTTTGCCTGAAGCTTGTTGACAGCCTTACCAGTGAGAGGATCGATCAGCTCATAATCCCTGTCACCGATGGCGGCATCCATGAACTTGTCGGTTACGGCGACGGAGATGTTGAAGTTGGTGATGTCCCGGTTGTCCTGCTTGCAGGTGATGAACTCAAGGATGTCCGGATGGTCAACTCTCAGAATCCCCATGTTGGCTCCTCTCCTCGTCCCGCCCTGCTTGACTGCCTCGGTTGCAGCATTGAATACCTTCATGAAAGATACCGGCCCGCTCGCGACTCCAAGCGTCGATCGGACGATACTGTTCTTCGGTCTCAATCTAGAAAAGGAAAACCCAGTTCCGCCTCCACTCTTGTGGATGACTGCAGTGTACTTGAGGGCGTCGAAGATCCCTTCCATGGAATCTTCGACTGGAAGGACGAAGCAGGCAGAGAGCTGCTGGAGATCCCTGCCTGCATTCATTAGCGTGGGAGAATTCGGGAGAAATTCCATGGAAACCATCGCCCTGTAAAACTCTTCTTCTGCAGCGAGAGGATCGCGTCTTCCCTCGAAAGGAAGGGAGGCATCGATGTCAGCGATGTTCTTCGCAATTCTTTGAAACATATCTTCCGGTCTCTCGATTACCTTCCCATTTTCGTCTTTCTTTAGATATCTTTTTTCAAGAACGCGAAGGCCGTTCTCATTGATATCCAGCTCGGTTTCACAATAAGCGTTAAGCGAATCGTGTTCAATCTGGAAGCCGCCATTGCCGTTGTCGCGATCCGGATCTTTGGAAGGAACATCTCCGCTTCTTTCGATTTCAAATACCATAACGACCTCCTCTCTTCTTCGACTTTGTTCTGAAAAGGACTGCCAGGAAAACTTCATTAGCGAGGATATGATGATACAGATTTCATCCTGTCAAGTCAAGAGAAAAAATGAAAAAAATACAATATATTGGGCTTTATAAAAAAAAGACCTCATTATATAGCGTTCACTCTGTGGAAAAGTTGTTAAAAACTGGTTGAAAAGTTTAAAGGCCAGATTTGAGCATTTGCATTTTACCTAAATTGAGCGATTCTTGTTATGAATGGTAGTTTACCCACCTCCATACATGGATTCAAGGACCCCGCGGCTTGGGAAGCCCATTTTGATAAGTCAATGGAGGATGATTTTTCTTCCCATCAG
>JBFMGF010000052.1 GCA_040752675.1 Acidobacteriota bacterium | reverse complement strand
TAGTTGCCATCTGCTTTCCCTCACACACGGCCTTCCTTTGCATCTTATCCAGGATGCCTGAAACTTCTTGCGCAGTATGCAGGAAGGATATGATCTTAATGTCAAAAATTTGCCAAAGTTCAGTAAAATATTCTCAACGCCTCTGCATAGTTTCCATTTTGAAAATACTTCTCTGCCTCGTTTAACCTGTTGAAATACTTTCTCTCCTCGCCGGCGACTCTTGACGCCTCCTCGAGGAGTTTCTTGGCTTCCATATTTAGCGGATCAAGGATCGTCGCTTCTCTGAATTTGTCCTCGGCCTCGATGGACCTCCCTGCCCTCATGAGACTCTTCCCCTCGTGGAGTAGAGAATTAGTCTTGCTTTTCATCAGCGATGGCGTTAGAGGTCCCGTCCGTTGCGGCTCCGGAACTTTTTCCGTTCCTGTGGGGACGACTGCAGCAGCTTCCTTCTGCAAAGGGGTCCCTTCATCGGCCTTTGCTTTTTCAGGCGTTGCTACCTTTTTCTGTTGTCCGGCCTTTCCAGCAACTCCGCCGATGCCGACTGATTCCGCTCCCCTTTCTCCTTCAGTCCGGGGCGCGAAGCTCTGCTTGGCAGGTTCATCGTAGAAATAGAAGCGCTCGATGATGTATCTCGCAAAGTAGAAGCCCGCTACGACGAACAGGATTGGCGCTGCGATCAGAACGATTCTCGCAAAGATCGGCTTTTTCAGCTTAACTGGAACAGGGACTTCTACATGAATCGTTCCCCTCCTGGGAGTGGATCTTGAGACCTTTATGGTCGCTTCAGAAGATGTTTCTCTCTCTCTGACCTTTCCGGATTTCCCGGCAGGTTTTTCCTTCTCCTTCTTCTCAAGACCAATGGAAGGCATGCTATTGATTTTCTCTCTTTCTTTCTCAATCCTTCCAATGTAGAAGAGGGCTTCCTGGTGAGCGGGATTGGTGGAGAGGATCTCCCTGAAGAGATTCTCGGCTGATTGAAAATCCCCTTTCTCGAAGAGTTCCATACCCTGATGCAGCTTCCTTTCGGTTTCTTTCTGCTTCTCGTCTATAAGGTTCCTGGCCAGATTCAGTAACTCCTGAGAACGATAGTTGGATTCATCCATCACCAGGGCCCGCGAGAAACAATCGGCGGCTTCGCTGTACCTTGCCTCCTGAAGAAGCCTCTCCCCTTCTGAAAGCAGGAGATTCACCCCGGATTCAGCTTTGACTTTGGACTCATTTTCTGTTTTCTCTTCCTCTTCCTGCAACGTTACCGTCTCTTCGGTCTCTCCTTTCGGTCTCTCCTTTTCCGACCACTGGATCTGTTTAGCGTTTTCTGCTTTTCCCTTCTCAAGGATCTCTTCGATGCCGAGGTTTTCTACGAGCTGCAAGGGCTCCTCTGTTTTTGCCGGCTTTTCGGCACCACCTTCCTCCTCAGCAATCCATTCCTGTGACAGGAGCTCGGCCATCCTGATCCCCTCCTGAGCCTGTTTGTTGAAGGGATCGAGGGCCAGAACATCCTTCCAGCGTCTGGCAGCATCCGCATACCTCGCGCTCTTGTAGTGCTCCAGAGCCTCATCAAGAATTTTTTCGATATCTTCTTTGTTCATAAGGTCGCTCTTGCCCTTAAAAAAATATAAAACTCATCGAAGATAAAAGCAATCTTCATCAGAAGACACAGTTGGGGGGTTTCTCGCCTCTCAGAGCGGCAAGAATGTTCTGTGCTGCTACCATTGCCATCTTTTCGCGGACTTCAACGGTCGCGCTACCTATGTGGGGAAGAAGAACGACGTTCTCCATCATCTTGAGCTCTTCTTCCATAGCCGGTTCCCTCTCATAGACATCGAGACCGGCTCCGGCAAGATGTCCACTCTTGAGGAATCTCACAAGGGCTTTCTCATTGACGATCTCTCCCCGAGCCGTATTGATGAGAAAGACACCTTTCTTCATGCTCGCAAGCTCTTTCTCTCCAACCAGTCCGCGACTCTCTTCAGTGAGAGGAAGATGGAGGGTCAGCACGTCGGCAGCGCGAAGGAGCTGTTGGAACGGAAGGTATTGAATACTAAGATTTTTTTCTTCTTCGCCGCCGAGCCTGTTTGGATCACTGTAAACCACTTTCATCCCAAATGCCACTCCCCTCCGGGCCACAGCCTTTCCGATCCTTCCCATCCCGATGATCCCAAGGACTTTTTTCTGGATGGATTTGCCGAGAAAGAGTCCCGGGGCCCATCCGCGGAATTTCCCCTCCCTGGTAAACCGGTCTGCCGGAATGATCCTTCTCGTAAGTGTGAGGATAAGCGCCCAGGCGATGTCTGCCGTAGCATCGGTCAGTACATCGGGTGTATTCGTCACGAAGATTCTGTTCTGCTTTGCATAGCTGACATCGATGTTGTTGATTCCAACGGCATAGTTGGCGATGATCTTCAGCTCTTTGCCGGCATTGATCACCTCCCTGTCCACTCTATCGGAGAGAGTGCAGAGCAGGCCGGCTTTTCCCGGAATCATCGCAACAATCTCTTCCTTTCGAAGCGTTCTTTCCTCCCGGTTCAGGTCCACCTCACAGCTTTCGGCAAGGAGCCGGAGAGCAGGACCCGGCAGATCTCTCGTCACGAGGATATGCGGTCTCATCTCAGAAACGCCTTTCTTACTTCCCTTTCTTCTCCTTAGCAGCCTCGATCTGTTTCTTCACCATGTCGATCCCCTCGACATCCGGCTTGATCCTCTCGAGTCTCTGAAGGGCGCTCTCGGCTGCGGTCAGATCGGACGTATCGTTCATTGCGACGATGATGATATTGTACAGGGACTGCCAGTGGGAAGGATCTTTCTGATTGGCTTTCTCGAAGAATTCAATGGCCTTTCGGGGATCTCCGGTATTCCTGTAACAGATGCCCAGATCGGTGAAGACATTGGGGTCATCGTCTTTAATCGCTATGGCTTTAGCATAGTATTCGATCGCCTGCGGGAACTTAACGGCATCGAAATAGAGATTTCCAAGCCTCACGAGAGCGGCATAGTTGGAAGGATCCTGCTGAAGGAGCTTCTTCAGCGATTCGATCTCCTGCATGATATCTATATGTTCCGGAGGCTGCTGCATTTCAGATATGCTAGAGCCTTTCGGCGATTCACGTTTCTGCGCCGGGTTGATCTCTTCCTGATGAAATATCATGTAGGCAACAAGAAAACCGACGACGATACCGAAGACCACTCCAGCTGCCAGAAATATCACATTTTCTTTTTTCATCTACAACTCCATAAGAGATAAAGGTTTAAAGGAAACGATTTCCCTTTAAAATCTCAGAAAGTTTAGAATACTAACTCATTCCCGTCAAGGAAACCTTCTTGTTCGAGAAAAGAAGGTATGTTATATTCAAGCAAATTTTTAAAGCAACCAAGACGAATCGATGAAAGATGAAAGGGAAAATCTCTTTGGATTGACGCTGGAGGAACTCGAAGAAAGGATCGTCGAATGGGATCTGGAAAAGTACAGGGCCAGACAAATCTATCATTGGGCTTTTGCCGGGAAGGTCGGCTCCTTCGGCGAGATGACCAGCATCCCGGCAAAGCTTCGGAGGAAACTTTCTGAAAAGCTCTCACTTTCACTCCCGCACATCGAGAAAAGCTACCTATCTAAAGATGGCACAGAGAAGTTTCTTCTCAGACTGCATGATGGAAAATCGATCGAATCGGTCCTCATTCCGGAGAAGAAGAGAATCACCATCTGCGTCTCTTCTCAGATCGGATGTCCTCTTAATTGCACATTCTGCCTGACCGGGAAGATGGGTTTCAAGAGAAATCTTGAAACGGAAGAGATCACCGCTCAGATTATCCTTCTGCTGAGCAAGAGGGCTTTTCCAAAGAAAAAGATCAACGTCGTCATGATGGGGATGGGCGAGCCGTTCCTGAACTATGACAACGTCACGAAATTCATCTCCATCGTGACGAATCCGGAAGGGATGGGGCTGTCCAGAAAAAGGTTGACGCTCTCCACTGCCGGTCTCCCCCATGAGATCGACGAGCTTTCCCTGGAAAATGTTAAGCCAAAACTATCCATTTCCCTGAATGCAACGACAAACGCAACGAGAAGCAGGCTCATGCCGATTAACAAGAAACACAACATCGAGTCTATCCTGAAGTCTTGCAGGAACTACTTTATAAGGACGAGCGACAGAATCACTTTCGAATACATTCTAATTGAAGGTATCAACGATAATATCGAGGATGTTAGACGACTCGTCAAGCTGCTTCACGGGATCCCATCCAAGGTGAACATCATCCCTCTGAACGAATCGAAGAGGATCCTCTTCAAAAAGCCTCCCCATGAGAAGATCAAGAAGTTCCGGGAGTCTCTCGTCGAGCGGGGAATTGATGCCATGATCCGGAAGTCGAGGGGAGATGATATCCAGGCTGCCTGCGGTCAACTCATCACTTGAAATTGTTTCTTCATTTAGTAGCGGTGAAGTCCATATCTACCTTCTCGCCCTGATCTCATCGGCAATGAGATGAAAGAGTACGAGGGCAAGCAGTCCGGAGAGATCTTCCGAATCGATAAACACGGGGCTGACTTCCAGATCGATTGAAAGGATGCCGGATTCTTCACCAGGTGTGAATCTCAGAAACCGGCACCCGGTTTCGTATTCTACCAGTGAAACAGCCCTGCTCCAGAAGCCGTCCTTATTCAGATACAGGATATTGGAATCTCTTGTGAAGATGTAGATGTTCCCTCCTCGCTTCTCATAGGATCCTACCAGTTCATCCTCGTCTTTAAGGGCAACCGTTTTCGCTCTCCCGGCATCCCGGATGATTAAGACACTCCCTCCTGCGTCTCTATACTCTCCCCGTTGCATCAAAGGATCGAAGGAAAAAGTACCCAGTATCTTTTCCCCGACCCTTATGAAGAGCGGAGACGACAGTCCCTCTTTCGCCTCAATCTTTATCTTTTCCCCTGCCCTCAGTAATTCTTTGAACTCCGACGGTTCATCAAATTGATTCATATTGCTGCATGTCCTCTTGACCTGACCTATTCCTGAGTGGATGGTTCATCTTTCAGAAGCTGGTAGAGAGATCTCTGCGTCGCGGCCCTGACGAATTTGTTATCATCATCGAGAGACTTTTCAAGCTGCGGTATAGCCGATTCATCTCCGATATTTCCGAGGGCCGTAGCTGCTTTGACTCTCACTTCAAAGTCTTTATCCTTGAGAAGATTGTACAGGAATGGAAGCGAATCCTTATTACCGATCTTTCCGAAGGCTTCAGCCACAAAGATCCGGACATCCTTACGAGTATCGAAGGTGAGTCTCTCAAGGATCGTCATGGCTCCCGGACCACCGATGTCACCCGCTGCTTCCGCAATCTTCAACCTCACATGGAAGTCCTCATCATCGACGTTCCGCAGGAGGTGATCGATCGCAGCAGGGTTCTTCAACTCGCCGAGGACCTTCGCTGCCGACGATCTCACAAAACCATCCCTGTCATCAAGCATCCTGACGGCAGCCCGGAAGGCTTCCTCCCGGTCGACATCCTTTAGATACCAGAGAGCCGAAGCCCGTACCTCACGGTCTTTATCTTCAAGATAAGCCTTCATTTTTTCAACATTACCGGCCTGCGGCGTGCTCTTCAATGCATATATCTCCCCTATCTTTTCTTTCTTGTCCTTGCTGCAGCCTGACACACTGAGAACGAGGATCACAAGGACAACTGCCATGGCTATGCTACACCTCAGGGAATGGAACATGAATAACTCCTCTGGTTCTTTCTTCTCCGTTCAAACATCGGCTGGTTCCTTTCATCTTCCCGTATGATCGAGAACGGCTCTCCCCTTCCCGATCTGCACAGGAAAGGAAAGCAGCTTC